>JAJBVQ010000187.1 GCA_020859745.1 Rikenellaceae bacterium | reverse complement strand
AAAGCGGCACCAAAAACTTTTGAGTCAGCTGCGCTACTCTTTAGGCTCCGCAATCTTCATTTTTTTTGGCGAACGGGCGGGGCTGGCCCGGAGGGCTTTACGCCCCGACCGTTGCGCCAAACATAAGGAGTTCGGCAGACTGAGTTCCTCGGCAGGCTGCTCGAAAGTTTCTTTGGTTCTTTCTTTTCAAAGAAAGAACAGTACCCTCCAAGGGTAGTTATAAAACGAAGGAATAATTTAATAGTATGATCGAAGCGGAAGGCATAACGAAGCGTTGGGGCGGCATCGTCGCCCTCGACGACGTATCGTTGCACGTGCCCGAAGGTACCATCCACGGTTTGATCGGCGCCGACGGAGCCGGGAAGACCACCCTCTTCGACATCCTCGTCACCCTGACCCTCGCTGACCGCGGAACCGCCACCGTCGGGGGGTACGACATACGGAAACAATGGAAGGACGTCAGGAAAACCGTCGGATACATGCCGGCGATTTTTTCGTTGTACGGCGACCTCTCCGTGCGCGAGAACCTCGAATTCTTCGCACACATCTACCGGCAGCCCGTCCAGGCCGTCGTCGACCTGGTCGGGGACATCTGGGCCCAGATCGAACCCTTTTCCGACCGGCCCGCATCCAAACTCTCCGGCGGCATGAAACAGAAACTCGCCCTGTGCTGCGCCATGATCCACGACCCCCGGGTCCTGATGCTCGACGAACCCACCACCGGAGTCGACCCCACCTCGCGGAGCGAATTCTGGGCCGCCCTGCGCGGGCTGGCCGGCAAAGGGAAGACCATGCTCGTCTCCACCTCCTATATGGACGAGGCAGCCAAATGCGACCGCATCACCCTGATCCACCACGGCACCATACTGGACGAGCTGGCCCCCGGCGAAGTCGGGGAGCACTACCGCGGAACGTTGTACGAGATCGGCGCCGCCGATACCGCGCTCAACACCCGGCTCTTGCATATGCTGCGCGAATGGTCGCTCAGCGGCGGATGCTACTCCTTCGGCGACCGCATACACTTGGGGATGACCCTGCCCGGCATGCGCAGCGAAACGGTGTTCAGCTACCTGCGGGGACAAGGAGTCGACACCTCGCTGGTCAGCGTCAGCGCCGTGCGGCCCACGGTCGAAGACCTGTTCATACAACTCACCTCCGGGGCCGAGACGGAAGAGACACTCCAAGCGGACAGCCGATAGCAGACATGGAAGACCGGAACATCATAGTGCAGCACCTGACCCGCCGCTTCGGGGATTTCACCGCCGTGGACGACCTTTCGTTCGGCGTGGGACGGGGCGAAGTGTTCGGATTCCTCGGCGCGAACGGGGCCGGGAAGACCACCGCGATACGCATGCTGTGCGGATTGCTGAAACCGACGTCGGGCCGGGCCGAGGTGGCGGGTTTCGACGTGGCGAACAGGCCCGAGCAGGTCAAGCGGCGCATCGGATATATGAGCCAGAAGTTTTCGCTTTATAATGACCTGACCGTGGGCGAGAACCTGCAACTGTTCGGCACCATCTACGGCCTGAAGCGGACGGAGCTGCGGGAACGTATGGCGGAGATGTACCGCAAACTCGAAATGGAGAGCCTGAAAGACCAGCTGGTCGGCGGCCTGCCGCCGGGCTGGAAACAGAAGATCGCCCTTTCGGCGGCGATGCTCCACCGTCCGGAAGTCCTGTTCCTGGACGAGCCGACAGGCGGGGTCGACCCGCTGGGGCGCAGGCGGTTCTGGGAGCTGATCCTCGATGCGGCGACGGAGGGAACCACGATCCTGGTGACCACACACTACCTGGACGAGGCGCTCTACTGCAACCGGACGTTGATCATGGCGGACGGGGAGATGAAAGCCTTGGACAAACCCCGGACACTGATGCGGGAGTACGGGGCGAAGGATATGGACGATTTGTTCGAAAAACTGACCCGGCGATGAGAAATACCAGTTTCCTGAGCTTCGTGGCCAAAGAGTGGCGGCACATCCTGCGCGAGCGCAGGACGTTGGCGATGCTGTTCGCCATGCCGCTGGCCCTGGTGATGCTGTTCGGCTATGTCATCTCCTCGGACATCGACCATACGCCGGTGGCGGTGCTGGACTCGTCGCACGGCGATCCTTTGGCCCGGAGATTGGTGCGCAAACTGTCGGCGGCAGACCAGTTCCGGATCGTGGACAACGTGCGGCGCGAGGCGGACATAGACGGGGCGTTCAAGAAGGGAACGGTCAAGATGGTGATCGTGATCCCGCCGGATTTCGGCTCGGATGCGCGGCGGTACGGGGGGACGAGCGTGCAGTTGGTGACGGACGCGTCGGACCTGAACGTGGCGACGACCATTATCGGCTATGCCTCGGGGATCGTGGCGGACCTGAATGCGGAGCTCAACGCTTCGCACGGGTTATCGGGGGCGGTTTCGCCGGGTCGGACCAATGTGCGGATGATGTTCAACCCGGAGCTGAAATCGGCTTATATGTTCTTGCCGGGGGTGATCGCGCTGATCGTGATGGTCGTGGCGGCGATGATGACTTCGGTGACGCTGGCGCGGGAGAAGGAGACGGGCACGCTGCGCCTGCTGACGGTGTCGCCGCTCAAGGCGCGGACGATCGTGCTGGGGAAGGTGCTTCCCTATTTCGTGCTGACGGCGATCAATACGACGGTTATCATGCTGCTGGGCACGCTGGTGTTCGGCATGCCGTGCTACGGGAGTCTGTGGGGACTGGTGTTGCTGTGCGGTCTGTTCATCCTCTCGGCGATCGGGCTGGGGATCCTGATCTCGTCGGTGGTCAAGACGCAGCAGTCGGCGCTGACTTCGTCGTTGCTGGGCTTGTTCCTGCCGACGATGCTGTTGTCGGGGTTCATTTTTCCGCTGGACAATATGCCGGTGGCGCTGCAATGGGCATGTCAGGCGGTGCCGGCGACATGGTTCATCGAAGGGATCAAGGGGCTGATGCTGAAAGGGCAACCGGTGTCGGATCTGTGGCTGCCGCTGGCGGTACTCGGAACGATGGCGGTCGTTTTGGTGGGTCTGGCACTGGCACTGTTCTCCCGGAAAGAACGCCCTCGCAGCTAATAAAACTTTAATCGTTCGGTTATTATGAATGTTCGCGGTCGGAGCCAGCGGAGACCAAACCAAGCGTAGCGCGGGTTGCAGTCCTCCGCCCGGCGTGGGTTGCCCTTCGGGCTTCCTCCTGGTGCCTCGGCCATCCAAGCTGGCTTGGCGCCTCTCGGCTACTGCGTCGGTTCGGCCTGTGCGGCTCGCTATGCTGGCCGCCGTTTTTACATCAACGGCGCGTGCGGGCGCTGAGCGTGTAGCTGTAATTACCCTCGGCATTCTTGCCCTAAAGCGGGCGGGCGGTGCCGCCGGGCACTCCAGCCGGGCTGTAATTACCCTAAGGCAATCGGCAGGTTCGACAAAACAGCCAACGGCTGCTCGCGAGGGCGTTTCCATAAAGCGTTGCGAACCCTGACAAAACAGTCAACGGCTGCCACGCCGGGCGGGCGATACTGCGTATCGCTATACTTTTAACGAACAGATATTGAAGTTATGGAGACAGATAGGAAATATTCGGTATTATTGGTAGACGACCACGCCCTGTTCAGGAACGGGTTGAAACTGCTGCTCAACTCGCACCCGAGATTCCGGGTCAGCGGCGAAGCCGGTACCGGCGCCGAGATGCTCGCCCTGCTGGGCGGGGCGGCCGCAGAGCCGGACGGGCTGCCCGACGTGGTGCTGCTCGACATCTCCATGCCCGAGATGAACGGAATAGACGCCGCCGCCGAGGCTCTGGCCCTCTATCCCGACCTGCGCATCATCACCCTGTCCATGTACGGCGAAGAGGATTACTACTTCAAAATGGTGTCGCAGGGCGTGAAAGGGTTCCTGCTCAAGAATTCGGACATCACCGAAGTCTACGCGGCGCTCGAAACGGTGCTGGAAGGAGGATCGTACTTTTCGCAGGAGCTGTTGTTCAATTTGGTGAGCAACCTGCGCTCCTCGTCAGGCGGCGAAATGGGGCCAGACGAGGAAAAGACGAACCCCGACGAAGCCGCGCTGTCGGAACGGGAAAAAGAGATCCTGCTGTTGATCTGCAAAGGGCTGACAAACTATGAGATAGCCGATATGCTGTTTATTTCGAAACGGACCGTGGACAAACACCGCGCCAATATCCTCGAAAAAACGAACTGCAAGAATACCGCCAACCTGGTGGTCTACGCCATTAAGAACGGGTTGGTCGAGATCTGATCCCTCCGGGCCGTTACGCACGCAGTTTGCGGAAAGTGACCACCGACAGCACCCCCATCGCCGCCGCGAAGATGCCCAGACCCAGCCAGTGCAGCGTCAGGTCGGCCGCCGTACTTCCCTTGACCAGTATCATCTTCACCGAAGAGATGATGTGCGCCACCGGGTTGATCACATCCGCCCGCTGGGCCCAGTCCGGCATGCTCTCGATCGGCGTGAACAGGCCGCTCATCAGGATCAGCGTCATCATGATAAAGAAAGTCAGGAAGACGGCCTGCACCTGGGTATCCGACAGGTTGGCGATCACGAAGCCCAGACACAGGATCCCCACCAGATAGAGCGCCACCACCCCGTACAGCAGGAACAGACTCCCCACCATCGGGATCGCGTAGACGAAATGCGCGATCGTCAGCCCGATCGTAAACTGCACCAGACCGATCAGGAAAAACGGGATCATCTTCGCGAACATATACCGCGTGCGGCTCATCGGCGTCACGCTGAGCTGTTCGATCGTCCCCCGCTCCTTCTCCTTTACCGTGTTGAGGGCCATCATCGACAGCCCCGCGATGGTGATCAGCAGCGCCAGGATACCCGGCACAATCACCGTTTTGTAGTCGAATTTCGGATTGTACCACTCCTGCGTGGCCACATTCACCTGCACCGGGAACTTCGCCGCGTCCGCCGGCGCCGGGATCAGGTGTTCGGAAGCCAGTTCCGCCGCGAAATCACCGACGATCGAATTGGCATACCCCGCCGCCACCCCCGCGCTCAGCCCGTTGATGGCCGAAATATGCACCGACAGCTCCGGGCTGCGACCCTGCACCATGTCCCGCTCGAAACGATCCGGAATCTCGACGATCATATCCACATCTCCCCGCTCGATCATCCGCTCGGCCTGCGCCCACGACAGCACCGCCGCCGCCAGCGAGAAATAGCCTCCCGCCTGCATTTTGGTCAGCAGCCTCCGGCTGAACTGGGTGTTGTCCCGGTCGATGGCCGCCATCCTGAAATTCTTGATGTCGTAATTGGCCGCCAGCGGCAGCACTAACAGCTGGACGATGGGCAGCATGACCATCACCCGCAGCATGAACCTGTCGCGGAAGATCTGGAGGAACTCCTTTTTGAGCAATATGGCGAGCTTATGCATCGAATGGGCGGAAAAATTGTCCCGGAAGTCGCCTGGGGCATATGGACAAAGATACTCTTTTTTCGGTACGTCGGAAAACATCGTACCTTTGCCCCGTAAGCAACCGAAAAATAACAAACCACCGAAACGAACGTTAGCGACATAACGAAAATCTGAAAAACAGCTTCAGGTTCCGCACTTGAAAACTAAGAGACTTCACGGCCGCGGGAACAGAGAGCCACATGCCTGTATTGTATTTATACGAACCATACGGCATGAGGGCATCTGTCCGCGGCCGGGTTCCTCTTAGTACCTCAAGTGCAGGCAGTTGTTCCTCATGCTTTTATTCCCTAAAAGATGAACGAACGACTGCGCCCCTGGCTGCACAATAGCATCACCGTCCTGGCCTGGCGGCTGTTCCTTGCCTACGTGCTCCTTTTCATACTGCGCGTTATCTTCTACCTGCTCAACACCGACACACTCGGGCCGATGGCTTGGGCCGAAATCCCCGCCCTGGTACGGGGCGGCCTGCTGTTCGACACGGCCAATATCTGCTACTGCTACTGCCTTTTCGTGGTGCTCTCGCTGCTGCCGCTGCGCGCCCGTGCGCGGAAGGGGTACCAGCGGATGCTTTTCTGGATATGGATGGTCGTCGGGGCGGTCATCGTCCTGACAAACCTCTCCGACTCGGTCTATTTCCATTATGCCAAAAAACGGGTTACGGTGGACGAGCTGCATTTCGCCGGTAACGACAATACGGGCCATATCCTGTGGAAAGCGGCGGGCGAGAACTGGTACCTGATCCTGGTTGCCGCGGCGCTGCTGTGGGGGATGGCGTGGCTCTACCGGCGGGTGAAACCGGCCCCCATACGGATCAAAAGCAACTGGGTGTTCGTGTTCGTTAATACCGTCCTTACCCTCGGCTCCGTTGTGTTGCTCGTCGGTGGTATGCGCGGCGGCCTGAGCCACGCCATCCGGCCGATCGCCATGAGCAACGCGGCGCAGTACGCCGTCTCGCCGGCCAAAGCCTCGGTGGTGCTCAGCAACCCTTTCTGCGTGCTGCGTACCATCAGCAACAAGAAGATCAGCTATGTGAAATATTTCCCGACGGAGGAAGAACTCGCCGCACGCTACACGCCCTACCACTATCCGGCCCCGGACAGCCTGCGCCACAGCCGGTTCGGGACGCAGAAAGGGAAAAATATCCTGGTCTTCGTACTCGAAAGCTTCAGCTACGAGCATTCGGCCTATCTCAATCCGGAGCTGTACAAGGGCGAGGTGAGCTACACGCCCTTCCTCGACTCGCTGATGCGGCACGGTTACCTGTTCCGGCGCGGCTATGCCAACGGGCGCAAGTCGATCGACGCCCTGCCGTCGGTACTCAGCTCGATCCCGTCATTCAAGACGCCGTTCGTCATTACGCCGCAGTCGCTGGGCGAGACCCGCGGACTGGGGCGCCTCCTGGGCGAAGAGGGCTATTCGACCTGGTTCTTCAACGGTTCGGAGAACAAGTCGATGGGCTTTGTGGCTTATGCCAAGCTGTCTGGGGTGGAGAACGCCCGCACACGCGAAAATTACGAGGCGCGGATGGGTAAGAAGGACTATGACGATTACTGGGGCATCTGGGACGGCCCGTTCATGCAGTATATGGCCCGCGAGCTGGACGACGCGCCGAAGCCGTTTTTCGCTACGATCTTCACGCTGTCGTCGCACCACCCGTTCGTGGTTCCGGCGGAGTACGAGAAAATTTTGCCGCAGGGACGCACCAAGGTGCAGCAGCCGGTGGCCTATACGGATCGTTCGCTGCGCGATTTCTTCGACTATGCGAAGGGGCAGCCGTGGTACGACAACACGATTTTCGTCTTTACGGCGGATCATGTGTCGAGCGAAGTGTACGGCGACGAATCGAAAGCCCCCACGGGCAATTCGCACATCGTTTTCTTTATGTACACGCCGGACGGCTCGCTGCGGGGCGACGACTACCATGTGGCGCAGCAGATCGACCTGATGCCGACGTTGCTGGGGCTGACGGGCTACGATAAGCCGTTTTTCGCTTACGGGCAGGATATTTTCGAGGTGCGGGCGGACTCTCTGCGGACTTCGTCTCGGGCGTTCGCGATCAATTACCTGAACGAGTCGTTCCAGTGGATCACGGATTCGACGGCGATGTTTTTCGACGAGCACGAGGTGACGCACTTGTTCGATTTGCGCAATGATCCGCTGGAGCAGCATAACCTGATCGAACGTGGCGCGAAACCGGACCCGGAGCAGGTCGAAAAGATGAAGGCGCTGCTGCAAACGTATTACGAACACCTGGAAAAAAGCGACTTCGTGGTCCGTTGACCCGTAGGCTGTTTTTAAAGCCGGAGCCAGCGGGGCCGCTGGGTACTCCAGCCGGGCTGTAACTACTCTACGTTGCAAGCCTACGCGGGGGGAAGGGGCCTGCCAGGTTCTACGCTCGCCGGTTTACTGTGGCTCCGGACTTACACCCTCCGCTGCCCATTTCCTGACGGCGCCCGCGGCAATTCTACTTGGTTTTGCTTCCGCAAAACAAGCATTCTTGCCCTTTTAGCGGGCGGGCGCCTCTCAAAAAACCGTTCTCTGTCCGCGCGCCTCGGGAAATCTTGTTCGCGACGCTTATGCGTCACGAACGATTTCACTTTTGAGGCGTGGCGCGGTACGCTCTCCGCAAACAAGAGGGTACTGCCCTTACGCCGGGCAGGCGGACGCGTTGCGTCTTTTGTCGGCCTGCCGGGTGATGAACAGAACGACCCATTGCAAAATAAACGTAGGGTTATCGTAAATATTCCGCGAAGCGGGCAGCCCGGAGTCTCCCCCGGCGCAGGGCTGCAACCTAAAGGTCTTTCCCGCGCCGGCTCCGGGCTAGGATAAACCCTACGGTTAAAAAACTATTTCACAGGCCCGGAACCAGTGGCGGGCAAGACCGAGCGCAGCGAGTGTTGCAGCCCTCCACCCGGGGTGGTTCCGGGCTGGCAGCTGGCGCGGATTTTATGCCAAATAAACTATCTTTGTGGAAACAGAATAAATTCGGGAAAAAGAGATATGAAACTTTGGCAGAAAAGCGGTTGTGCCACCGCAGAAGTGGACAGTTTTACCGTCGGTCGCGACCGGGAGATGGATATGTACCTGGCCGAAGCCGACGTTCTCGGCTCGCTGGCCCATACCCGCATGCTCGAAACCATCGGGTTGCTGACCCCCGCGGAGCTGGCCGACGTGCAGCGCGAACTCAAAGCCATTTATAAGGAGATGGAAGCCGGGAACTTCCGCATCGAGGACGACGTGGAAGACATCCATTCGCAAGTCGAACTGATGCTTACCCGGCAGGTCGGCGACACCGGCAAGAAGATACACAGCGGCCGTTCGCGGAACGATCAGGTACTGGTCGATCTGCGCATCTACCTGCGGCGCGAGATCTACCATATCGTCACGGGCGTCAAATGCCTGTTCGACACCTTGCAGAAACTGGCCGAGCAGCACAAAGGGGTGCTGATGCCCGGATATACCCATTTGCAGATCGCCATGCCCTCCAGCTTCGGGCTTTGGTTCGGGGCATTCGCCGAAGGGCTGGTGGACGACCTCGCCATGATGGAGGCCGCCTACCGCGTCTGCAACAAGAATCCGCTCGGTTCGGCGGCAGGGTACGGGTCGTCATTCCCGCTGAACCGCGAGATGACCACCGAACTTCTGGGGTTCGACACCTTGAGCTACAATGTAGTTTATGCCCAGATGGGCCGCGGCAAGACCGAGCGCCTGCTGGCGCATGCCATGTCGTCCATTGCGGCGACGCTCAATAAGCTCGCGACGGACAACTGCCTGTTCCTGTCGCAGAACTTTTCGTTCATCGCCTATCCGCCGGAGCTGACCACCGGTTCGAGCATCATGCCGCACAAGAAGAACCCCGACGTGTGGGAGCTGATGCGCAGCAAGTGCAACCGCCTGATGGCCCTGCCCAACGAGGTCGCCATGATGACGACCAACCTGCCGACCGGCTATTTCCGGGACTTGCAACTTTTGAAAGAGGTGCTTTTCCCGGCGATACAGACCCTCAAGGAGTGCGTGGGGATGGCGGACTACATGCTGCGGCATATCACGGTGAAAACCGATATCCTGGACGATCCGAAATACGATTACCTGTTTAGCGTCGAGGTGGTCAATAAACTGGTGCTGAGCGGTGTTCCGTTCCGCGAGGCTTACCGCCAGGTGGGGCTGGAGATCGAGAACGGCACTTACAAGCCGAGCCGCGAAGTGCACCATACGCATGCGGGAAGTATCGGGAACCTGTGCCTCGACCGGGTTGATGCGTTGATGACTGCCGTGCTGCAAAAATTCGGTTTCGACCGCTTTATCCGTGCCGAGGAGGAGCTGACGCGCTGACAACGGGCGGGTTTACCCGAAAAAGGCTGCCGAAAAAATTTGGCGGAATAAAAAAGAGTATTTACCTTTGCAGTCCGTAATCCGGGTAACGGAATGGTTGTCCGGGGATTGCGGTTGAAGGATGGTCCCTTCGTCTATCGGTTAGGACACAAGATTTTCATTCTTGGAAGAGGGGTTCGATTCCCCTAGGGACTACGAAAATAAAAACACAGAGATTTTAAACGTAATGGCAAATCACAAGTCATCCAAAAAACGTATCCGTCAGACTGAAACCCGTCGTCTGCACAACAAATATTACCACAAAACCACGCGTAACGCGGTGAAGGCTTTGCGTAACACGACGGACAAGGCTGCTGCCGAGGCTCTGCTGCCGAAGGTAGTTGCTATGCTGGACAAGCTGGCCAAGAAGAATATCATTCACGACAACAAGGCGGCTAACCTGAAAAGCTCGTTGCAGCTGAAGGTTAACGCGTTGGCGTAGTTATTTCCGGGACGGCGCGGATATCCGCTGTCCGAAGATGGAAAATCGAGATATTACCGCCGTCATATTTATTATGAATGGCGGTAAATTATTGCCCGGATGGCGGAATTGGTAGACGCGTTGGTCTCAAACACCAATGAAGCAATTCGTGCCGGTTCGATCCCGGCTCCGGGTACTTTTTGAAAACCTCAAATAATTGATATTCAATTATTTGAGGTTTTTCTTTTGCCATCCGTGTCCGCAATCTGTCCGCATTTTTAATTGGACATAAAAAATACGTTGAAAAATGTACGTTTTTTCTCTAAATGAAAAGAGCACCGAACCTCGGTGCTCTTTTCATTTATTGGTATAACGATTTGCAAATCGCATCTCGATATACATTGCCTTCCGGCAAATTCAATGAAGAAAATGCTTCTTGAATTTTGTATACCGTTGTACAATGCTCTTCTATTATATCAAGCGGAAATATTTCACCGTCGTTTATCTCTGTTGGGCGATAGTCATAAGAGATAAAATGAATTGAAGCCGGTTGCGATGGAAAAGCAGGAAGCTTTTCTTTACCTCCAAGCCGATTAATGACTCGTTCATATATAGGCTGAGGACAAACAAAGAAGAGCCCCGTTTTACACAAATCTTCACGTTGTAATACTTGTCCTTTATATATTAATTGCGGAATTATTCGTTTTGATACATTTTCCCAATTAAGTCCGACAGTATCACTGATAATTTCTCTGTTCTGACTAAGGGCTTTTTGGGCATTTAAATAACTCCCTGTAGTGTCTATTGTTTGAACTTCTATTGCAGTAAAATCCACTAATTCTCCATTGGCATCTAACCGGGCCAGAACCCAATCGACGAAATAAGAACCTGTACCTTTTCGCTGTGGCAATCTTAATTCGCCACCCCACCCTTTACCAAAAACGGCGATTGCGCCACCTTCTTCTTTGGCTCTCAATACAGCTGCTCTGCCAGCATATAGATTTAATTGTACATGAAAAGCACGCTCTGAAATAGCATATAACATTTTGTAGTTCTCTGCATACAACCTTATAGGGCAACATATTGTGCTTGGTGACCCTTGGCTTTTTTGCCTAACAGCGCAAACTCCCGAAATTACCTTGTCTCGAGAAAGTATTTTTGTACATGAAGAACCTGAAAAAGGACAAAGCTTTTTTGCAGCAGCAGATAAGGCTATCTCTGACATATCTTTTGCTCTATATCCAAAAAATTCCGATATATACCCTGCCATTACTTTGCTAATGTTAAGATTGATTTTATAGATAATCCGACCGCTTTTGCGAGCAAGGGCGGAACCGCATTGCCGACCTGTTCAAATTGTTGCGCTTGAGTTCCTGTAAAAATGAAATGATCCGGAAATGATTGAATCCGTGCCGCTTCACGAACTGTAAACGACCGGTCTTGGGCGTAATGAAAATATGCACCCCAATGAGGATCACATTTTGTCAGGATAGTAGAGGCCAATCCAGAGGGATCGACACGACCATAACGTTTCGTATGGTCTGATTTCCTCGCCCGTTGCATTCCTTTGGGCAGTAACTCATCGGGAATATCTGTCCAATTCCCCCCTGGTTTGATATATTGTAAACGTTCAAGATTAATTTTTGACAATCTTGGTGCTTCATGATTTATAACGCCAACAGAACCAAGACGTGCTCTTTTTTGATAATCACATTGCGGATCGGATGTATACTCTTTTACCACCTCTCCCCGTTCCCCGCATTTCAAAGAAGGCAGATCTCCAATTGCCTCCTGCACTGTGGTAAATTTTGCCTCTGTGGCAGATGTCGGTATCTTCACCAAGGATTTGCCGTTAAATGTTGTTGTAAAATTAGGCTTGATCGGAGCATGGTAAATCGGATCGGGAAATGCCTCGGAGGGTAATTCAGCACCTCGAAGCCCAATTATAATTGTCCGCCATCGCATTTGAGGAACACCATAATATGCAGCTCCTAAGATACGCACATCAGCACCATAGCCCAGATTGGATAATGCTTCCAATATGGCATGAAGTGTAGCCCCATGTTCAAATGACACTAATCCCGGAACATTCTCAATTAATACAACTTTTGGCGCAAAGGCATCAACAAAACGCAAATATTCTTTGAACAGATGATTGCGATGATCAGAAGTGCTTCTGACGGGAGCATTTATTGAAAAACCCTGACAAGGTGGCCCCCCGGCCATAAGATCCAGTTCTCCTCGTTTCAGCCCAAGTTCATCACGTACCTTTTCAGCATCCAATAATCGAATATCTTCAGTAACAACCTTTGTTCCTACATGGTTTCGCTGATACGTTTGGGCATATACTGGGACAATATCACTCGCAAATAAACTATGAAATCCTGCTTCTGTTAATCCTTCTGAAAGACCGCCAGCCCCGGCAAATAAATCTATAAATGTATATTCTCCTTTTTGCATATTATTCCGATCACGTGGTTAACAAAGTTAATTAGAATTTTATTACTTGCATTACAATCTGGATTATAATCTAAATCAAATTTACAAATGCGGAAGAGTAATATGTCAGGTTTACAGCAGTTTCTAAAATTTCTTGTTGGTGTATAGTGAATTATAATGTCGCAATACGAGATGGGATAATATTACCGAAAGTTGAAATAATGTTTGTTCTCTGATTTTAGGTTTAAGCTGACATTCCCATATTATAATAACATTCCAATTTTGCTTGAGCAAATCTTCTGTATGCTGTACATCACGTTGTTGTGTTCTATTAATTTTTTGCCGCCACCATTCTGTATTTGTTTTGGGTAAAACAAAACAAGGATATCCTTCATGCCCATGCCAGAAGCAACCATTAATAAAAATTACGACCCTATATTTTCTAATTACAATATCTGGTTTCCCAGGTAATTTTTTGACGTTTAACCGATAACGATAACCTAAACTATATAGGAACTTTCGGACAATAATTTCAGGTTTCGTATTTTTACTGCGAATACGAGACATGTTATAGCTTCGCACTTGTTGCGAATGAATGTCAGTCATTGTTAGTTTAGATTAAGAGCCATAAACTGCGACTATAATAGTCAATTGTACAAACAAAATACAATAAATATACAAAATAGGTTCACTGAAATTGTATCTGTTTTACATTTTATCGAATAGTGCAAGAAGAGGATGTTTTGACTCTTCATTTTTCAATGCACAATACATTTTTTAGAGAGAAAAATAAAACAGCGTCGGGAGAAAAGAATGATTTTCTCCCGACAATTCGATTGAGGATTCCTGTCAGAACCGATATTTAATTTTGACCCCAGGCCTGATATTCGTTCCGGAATAGTCATTGCCACCCCATCGACTGGCGGAAAAAACGGGATTTACTTGTAGCCTCAGCTCCAAGAGCAAGTCTTTATACAATGCAATATCGCGGCTCAGCGTGAGATGCACCCCGATGTAATCATTTCCTGCGTAATGCTTTCCCAGGCCGATGTCGTAATTAAATCCTACGCCGACGTTCAGAAAAACTGTCCGAACCTTGTACCCCCACCAAATGGAAAGCCAATGCGCCCGCTCTGAATGAGAGATTATATCATACTCTTCCGGCGGATATGACAGTAATTTGGTGATACGGACATATTCGTTCCAGGAATCGCGGCAGGAGCGGTCATAAATACCGATCTCGATACCGCTGTGTTTGGTAAACTGCGCTTCGAACGACACCTCGAACGTCGGGAAAAAAGGATTCTCACCCCACCTCTCTTTAATCCGTCACTCCGGAGTGGCCCCGATGCCTACGGTGTACCTGATTTTGAACGGCTCCTGTTTCAATTCCTGCGCATTCGCGCTCGTGCCGCTCCACGCCATAATCGATGCGGCGGCCACACTGACGATGGCCCGGATCTTTGTTCCCATGATGTAGAAATTTGGGTTGATGAAAACGGGGCGGTGTCAGTAGTCCTTAAAGGTAAACAAATTATCGGTAATATGTGATCGTGCCGCAGATGCGGTAAGCGCCCATACTATCCTCCGGCTCCGAGGGAGCTTTGTCGCACAACAAAAAGACCATCTCGATCTTTACGCTGTTCCCCTCCGTCATCAGCGTGGCATAGCGGGTATTCCGGCACAACTCCGCAGACAGGTGAATGAAATGGTGCGACTCCTTCGGGTTCACCTTGAGTGAATCCAATGAAAGATAGAAAAGAATAATCCGTATCGAGGATTCATAAGGATGATCCGCGCATATTATCGGTCTCTCCCCCTCGAACACTCCCTCCCCGAAGATCAGCCACGCCACCGGGAAACGGGGAAACACCCGGTTGATCCGGCCAACTTCGTGCTGATACCGTTGTTCCCTCTCTTGATCTGGTAGAGGTTCTCGCCCCTTTTCAGGCCGATGGCCTTGGCGAAAGCGTTAACCGAAAGGCCCGAATAGCCGATCACTTCGGAGAGTCGTTCCCAAGCGGGATTGGTTGTAGGTAGAGATGAACTCATGGTGTGACCGAATATTGAATTCATATTTCGGCGTCCCGGAGAAATAAAAAAAGGCGCGGTGTCAACTCCATGTGGTCGGTCTTGCGAACCTTTTTCCGAAAGCTGTCCTTTGTGAACCGCGGACAATCACGTCACGTTACCGGGGGAAGACCAGCAAGACATTGGCCACGTTCCGCTCCAGGGGCAGGATACCGCATCCGTCCGACGGGAAATTCACCAGCAGCCGACCGGCCACCATCGCCGACGAGCCGCCGCCGTCCAGATTCATCATATCCGTCAGCCCCAGCCAGCGCCCGATAACGGCCATTTCGGTGAACGACGCCCCGAACGCCCGTCCCCGCCGACCGTCGATTACCACCAGCACTACCGTGCTGTCCGGCCGAATTCCGATGGCCGTGCGCGGCGCATAAAGGCTATGTTTATCGGCTTCCGTCAACGCGTTCTTATCTATGTCCGGCCACCCGTGCAGCGACTGCCCGCCCAGGAGGATCATCGGCCCGGCCACCAGCACGTCGGGATAGGCGGCGCTCCAGCCGAGATCGTTCTCCATCGACTTGTCCCAATGGGCGAAATGAGGAATGCGGCAGGAGTCGAACCCGACGGCGGCATTCCCCCAGCCCGGAGTCGGCGCGGGACTGATCACCTGTCCGCCGATCTTCAGGTAGTCATTGGCTACGGCGGCATCCCTGGGTTCGGGCTTGACCGCGAAGAAGCCTCCGTTCACACCCGCCAGCGCTTCGCGGGAGCGAACCGCCCGGCTGACGGTCTGTTTCTTTTCGTCCTGCACGGGTGCGATCCGGCACAGGGCTGGATTGACCTCCATTACATAGAGGGCCTGCGGCGCGGAGAAAAGGAAGGTGTTTTCCTGTTTGCGTCTGCTTTGGTACTCTTTGACCAGAATGCCGTTCTCGTTGCGGATGACCTCCCAATTGGCAGGATCGCAGAAGCGGGCCGAGTCGGCGGGGCTTTGAGCGCGGGAGGAGGCGATGCCCAGCAGGGCGGCGGTAAGAATGAGGTATTTCATGGATTGGAGCAGTTAACGGTTTTGAATAATAAGATTAAAAGTAGGAATTTTAATCCGGAACCATCGCCTCTCACTCTCTTTTCGGAAATGAAGAGAGAATTCAGTCGTTTACGATTTCTATTTTTAACAACCGGCCGGCACAGCTTCCGCTGTTCGGCAGAGTCCGGCATGGCCGCCGCCCGCCTCGTTCCGGAGTGGGTCTCAGGGCAACCGGACGACCCCGAACAGCTACCCTGCCGTGACTTTGTTCCAATAAGTATCTTTCAGTCCGAAATAGACATTTACAACCGCTCGCGGATTATCGTCGGTAATTGTTTCACTTTCGGAACCTTGTTTTTCAACCTTTTACAATCATACGGGTCACCCGGTCTATATTTTACTTATCTTTGATACCGGCGGACGCAACCAACCTCTACGTGCTATGCAGATCAAGAATTTATTCCCCCGGCATAAACTATATGTCCGCCTGAACATCCTCGGTTTCTCATTCGCCCTGGCGACCGTGATGTTCATCAGCCTGTACGGCGTGCGCGAGCTCACCATGAACCGGTTCCACCGGGATTCGGAGCGGATCTACAAGATCAGCGGCTGGGGTTGTCCTTACGCGCTGGCGCCGACCATCGGCGCGGGAGTCCCGGAAATCGAGGCGATCTCCAACGTGAGGGCCCTGCCTTACTCCCTGGCGATCCAACGTCCGGAGCAGCCGGAGATCTACGCTCAGGAAGGCTCCCTGTATGTCGACCCCGGCTTTTTCGACGTGTTCTCGTTCCCGATCCTGCGGGGCAATCTCCGGAACCCGTTGCCCGACGCCCACTCCGTAGTGCTGACCGCCTCCACAGCCGCCGCGCTGTTCGGCGACGAGGACCCCGTGGGGCAGACCGTCATCTTGGACAAAAACGGTACCTACACGGTCACCGCCGTCGCGGCCGACGTGCCCCTGAACTCCTCCATCCGCTTCTCCCTGATCCTTCCGAACGATCCCGGACAGCAACTCTACAGCGGCAGGACGCTGGCGCAGGACTGGAACAGCTGGCGATACGAGATCTTCGCCAAGGTCCGCCCCGGACAGAACATCGACTCGCTGAACGCCAAGATCCAGGAGGTCGTGCGCCGGAACGGCAATCTGCAATACGAAGTGGAACGGGTGGTATGCTACCCGCTGTCGGATGTATATTTTAATTATGCCGACCTGTTCACCTCGTTCAAAGGGGGCAACCACAAGCAGGTAACAGCCATGATCTGGGTGGGGCTCATTATCCTGCTGCTGGCGGTGGTGAATTTCTTCAATCTGTCGACGGCGCAGGGTATGATGCGCGCCAAGGAGATCGGACTGCGCAAGGTGAACGGCGCCACGCGGAGCCGCCTGATCGTCAAATTCCTCGGCGAGTCCGTCGTGATGACCTTCTGCGCCATGGTGCTGGCTCTGATCCTGGTCAACCTGCTGATGCCTCTGTTCAGCGGCGTGGCCGGGATCGAGTACCCGCGCATCTGGATGAACCATTTCTGGCAATGGGGATTGCTGATCGGCGGGACGCTGGTGGTGGGAATCATTGCGGGGAGCTACCCGGCTTTCTACCTCAGTGCGCTCGATCCGGTCAACGCGCTCTACACCGGACGGATACGCAACGGCCGAGGAATGATGCTGTTCCGCCGGGTTCTGATCGTCGTTCAGCTGGTGGCCTCGATCGGGGTGATCGTCTGCACGCTGGTCATCTCGGCCCAACTGAACCACCTGCGCACCAAAGACCTGGGGTTCGACAAGGAGCAGATCGTCTGCATCGGCATGGACAGGACCATTTACGACCACCGGCAGGCTTTCTTCTCGGAACTGCGGCATCTTCCTTTCGTCCAGAATGTCAGCCTTACGCAGGGCGTGGTGGGGAACATCGACATGGGGGGTAAGCTCCAGGCGAGGTATCGGGAGGAGAAAAAAGAGATCTGGACCAAGTTCATGTATGTCGACACGGCGTTCTTCTCCACTTTCGGCGTCGAGATGGCGCAGGGAAACCCCCGGCTGCGGGAGGACGGGGTCAACGTGATCCTTAATCAGGCGGCCATGGCGGCGCTCCAGGTCGACGATTACGAGCAGCTGTCGATCCAGGAGAGAGAGGGCGACGACCCGAATATTCCGTTGCACCGGGTGAGCGGCGTGTGCCGGGACTTCAATTTCAAACCCTTGCGGCAGGGGGTCGAGCCGCTGACGGTCTATATCGTCCCGATCGAGGCGGGACTCATCAACGTGCGGGTCGAGGTGAGCTCGGTGGACGATATCCAACGGGTTTTCGGCACGATTGAGGATATTTACAAGAAGTTCAGCCCGGAGCAGCCGTTGCAGATCGACATGCTGGACACGTACCTGTCGCAGCTGTATCATTCGGAACAGCGGTTTAAGCTGATATTCAGCATTTTCTCCATCCTGGCGATCCTGATCTCCTGCGTCGGGCTGTTCGGCCTGATCGTCTTCTCGAATGCCCGGCGCAGGAAGGAGATCGGGGTGCGGAAGGTGCAGGGGGCGACGGTGGGGCAGATCGTCGGAATCCTGATCCGCAGCTATCTGGTCTATGTGGGGATCGCGCTGCTGATCGCTACGCCGGTCACCTGGTATGTGATGGGGCAATGGCTACTGAACTATCCGTACCGGGTGGCGCTGAACCCGCTGTTCTTTATCGGGGGCGGTTTGATCACTTTGCTCGTGGTGGTGCTTACTGTGGGACTGCATAGCTGGCGGGCGGCGACGGTCAATCCGGTGCGGTCGCTGCGCTCGGAGTGACCGGAGCGGGAAGCGCGCTTCCCGTTTTGTTATGCCGGGGTCGGCACTGTCCCCCGAAGCTGCGTGACACGCTGGGCCGGCGGTGGTGAGAGTCTTTCCCCCCTTGCGTGGGTCGCTGCTGACGCGGAAACCGGGTTGCCCGCTCTGCGCCCTGCGTGCAGAGGGCGATCACCACCGCGTCCAGCCGGCACGGGTAGCGGAACAGCTCCCAGTCCGTCGATTTGTCGGACGAGAGGATCACCAGATCGTCGTCGCCCCCCGCATCGAGGCCCGCCACCTGCCGAAGCTGTGAAATCGTTATGCTCGTAAGTCCTGTCATTGTTCTGAATTTCCTTGGTTACGGGTCAAATATAGGGATTCGGATGTTAAGGTTGGTATGAAATGTCCGGTTTTCCGACTTTTAGAACATCACTGCCGGATTCCGGTACTTTATGCGGGGTCGCTTTTCCCGCAACTTTGCAGCAAAGAATCAAATGACAAAAAAGATGACTTCCAGACTTAATTTATCCGGCCGTCTGGCTTTGGCCGCCGCCTGTGCCACACTGGCGGCGGGATGCTCGTCAGGCACGGGGGCGTCAGGCCCGGAGCGGGCGGTGCCCGTCAAAACCATGATCGTCGCCGCCGGCGAACAGGGCGCCGCAGGGCGCGAATACGTGGGCGTCGTCGAAGAGGAATCGGCCACGGCCCTCAGTTTCCCCGTGCAAGGTACCGTGACTTCGCTCACAGCCAACGAGGGGCAGCGCGTGCGGCAGGGTCAGGTGGTGGCCCGGCTGGACGAAAGGAACCTGCAAAGCGTCTATAACGGCGCGCAGGCCTCGCTGGGGCAGGCCGAGGACGCCATGAAACGTTTGCAGATGCTCTACGACAACGGGAGCCTCCCGGAGATCAAATACGTCGAGGCGCAGACCAAGCTCGAGCAGGCCCGGTCGATGGAGCAGGTGGCGCGCAAAAATCTGGAGGACAGCCGTCTGGCCGCTCCGTTCGGGGGTGTGATCGGCAAACGGTCGGGCGAGGCGGGCGAGAACGTGCTGCCGGGGCAGGCGGTCTATACG
>JAJBVQ010000009.1 GCA_020859745.1 Rikenellaceae bacterium | reverse complement strand
CACCGGTGATAATGTGTCGTCCGGATAGGCGACAATCTCCCGACCCCCGTCCAGGGTCAGGGTGGTCTTTTCCGAAATTTCGTAGTACTTCCGGTCTTGCGCCTGGGCGACCACACCGGCCTGTTGGATGAGTTTCACCCACGGCATGGCCGATCCGTCGGCAATGGGCACTTCGCCCCCGTCCAGCTCGACAAGCGCGTTGTCCACCCCGCAGCCCCACAGGGCCGCCATCAGGTGCTCCACGGTGGAAACCGTAGCGTCTCCCTTTTTAAGCAGTGTGCTGCGCGAAGTCTGCGAAACGTTGTCCGCCAGCGCGTCGATCACCGGCCGGCCTTCCAGGTCGGTCCGGCAGAATTTGATGCCGTGGCCTTCGGCCGCCGGCTGTATCGTGAGGTTCACAGTCGCACCCGTATGCAGCCCTTTTCCCGTAAAGGTCGCGGCCGCAGCGAGCGTTTGCTGTTTTTCTGTCATAACTGGTCTGTTTTGGGGGCAAAGTTATTAAAAAAATAACATTCCGCCACTTTATCGGCTCCGGCACAGGAGAATGTCCTGCACCGGTTTGCGGGGACACAGTCCCGGCAGGCGTGTTGCCTGTATGCGGAACCGAAAATTTATTAACTTTGCCTCGGATGACCGCACCCGAAAATAAACGCAAGCCCGGAACCTCGCCCGGCAGCCGCCTGTTCCACATGGGCGGCCGGCGGCACGCGGCTCCCGCCGGACAACGTCCGGCCGAACCGGCACGCCCGCAAAGGCAGCAGGGGCAGGGCCGTCCGCCGGTACCGCCTCCGCCGCGCAAACCCGGAGCCGGGCGGCCGGAGCGGATCGTCCTGCCGTTCGAGAACCGCAAACAGCGGCGCGATGCGGGCGATTGGGTGTACCGCCACCGGGTAGGGCTTCTGGTTACGGTGGTGCTCTACCTGATCGCAGCGATCCTCTTCGTTTCCTATAAAATAGTGGTGCTCGAGAACCCGGCCACGACGATGTACGTGGATTTGGTGGACCCGGAAGATCCGGAACAGCCGAAACCGGAAGAGATCCCGCAAAAACCGGTCGAGGAGATCGACCCGGGAAGTTACGAGCGGGTGATGAATCGGACGTCCGACCAGAACGCCAAGATGGACGCTTCGCTGAAGGACGACCGGGGAACGCAGGCGGACAAGCTCCTGGCCGAAGCCGAGCGGGTTCAGCAGGAGCTGGCGGCAGGCCAGCAGGCTTTCCGTGCGGGGATGGACGAGATCGCGCAGATGTCGCAGCGGCATAAAGTGCCGAAATCCTCTTCCTCCCAGCAAAAAAGCGCCTCTTCGCAGCGGCAGACGGTCAAGGTGCAGGGTAACGTGACGGTATCTTACGACCTGGAGGGCCGCACGGCGACGTACCTCCATGTTCCGGCCTACCAATGCCGCGAGGGGGGGACTGTTGTGGTGGGCATCACGGTGAACCGCAACGGGGAAGTGACGAACGCTTCGGTCGAAAAGGCATCCCCGGGAGATTGCATCGCACAGCGGGCGGTACAGGCGGCGCTGGCTTCGACGTTCAATGCGGATGCGGGCGCTCCCGACCGGCAACGGGGGACGATCACCTACGTCTTTGTCGCCCAGTAAATCTTTAATCTTTATCGAAACCAAGCAAACGCAGTTGCGCCTGTTCAGCCATATGCGCGTAGCAGCGTATGAACGGCATTGCATTGCGGTGCGCAGCCGTTATTCGGACATTTACAGCTTTGACGGTGCCCAATTATGCGGCTCGGAAATCCTATCGAAACGGCCATGTATGGCCGCGCCCGCCCGGCGGACGGCCTTGGTTGGGGTGCTTGCAGCCCGGTTGGAGTGCCCGGCCTGAAAACATATCGTCGGCCTGACTCGCTGACGCGGGTAACACAAACACTCGTTGAATCGTTCCCGGCCCGCAGCCGGCGGAGAGGCACTAAAGGGTAGTTACAGCCCAAACGGTGTGCCCGGCGGCACCAGCCCTCCGCTGCCGGGGGCTGCGGGCTGACCGCTAACGCGGGAACATAATTATTAACCTTACGGTCAATCGTCTTTACTGCCCCGGAACCAACACGGACGAAACCGCAGATTGCAGGCCTCCACCGGAAGTAGCCCGCGGCTCGCGAGATCCGCCTCCGGACAACCACAGTTACTTAACCGAAAGATCAGTTGATCAGGATATCTTCCCGGGGATACTCGTACGGCCCGTGCGGCTGCGGCTTGACGATCGCCATCATCATCCCGATGATCCCCACGCGCCCCACGAACATCAGCACAACCAGCACCAACTTCGACGCCGCGCCCAGTTCGGGCGTCATTCCCAGCCCCAGGCCCACCGTGCCCAGCGCCGACACAGCCTCGAACGCCAGCGACGAGATCGATTTGTCCGGCTCCAGGAACGTCAGCAGCGTCACCGCCGTCCCCAAAATCCCGAGCGACACCCCGACCACCGCGAAAGCCCGGCGCACAGACCGCGACGGGATCTCCCGCTTGTGCGCCTCGATCGCCGTGTTTCCCCGTATCGTGGCGACCACGTTCTTCACCATCAGGTAGAACGTCGTCACCTTGATCCCGCCCGCCGTAGACTGAGGGGCGCCCCCGATCCACATCAGCACCGTGGTCAGGACCAGCGTCGTGGGCAGCATCCGGTGCATGTCCACCCCGTTGAAACCCGCCGTCCGGGGCGTCACGGCAGCCAGGAAACCCTGCGACAGCTTGCCCATGAACGAGAACTCCGCCAGCGAATGGTTCCACTCCGCCGCCAGCATATAAATCCAGGTGCCCAGCAGCAATATGGCCGTCGTTTTCAGCACGATATAACTGTTCAGGCTCCACTGGCGCGGATGGCGGTCCAAAGGGCGCCGCTGCACGAAACGTACCGCGTTCCTGACCTTGCGCCCCACGACGATCAGGAAATTGGAAAAGATCGGGAAGCCGATCCCACCGAAAATGATCAGCCACGAGATGATGACCGGCACGCCCCACAGATGCCGCACCGCCGGATCGTACAGGTTCCCCGGCAAAGTGGAGAACCCCGCGTTGCAAAAGGCCGAAACGCTGTGGAACACCGAGAAAAAGAGCGTCCGGCCTTCCGATGCGAAACCCGGATGCCCGTCCACGACCGCGTATAGCAGCGCAGCACCAAACGCCTCGACCGAAAGGGTTACGGCGACGATCTTGACCAGCGTCTTGCCCAGGCCGCCCATCTTGTCGCTGCTGAGCAGGTCGCCCAGTTGGAGCTGGCTTTTGAGCGAAGTCTGCCCCATAAAGAACAAGCCGAAAAAACTGGTGATGGTCATAATTCCCAACCCTCCGATCTGGATCAGGATCAGGATAACCACCTGTCCGGTAGTCGTAAAAGCATCCGCCGTGCTGATGGTGTTCAGCCCCGTGACGCACACCGCGCTGGCTGCCGTAAAGAGCGAATCCACATACGGGATATGGTGGTGCGTGCAGTTCGGCAGCATCAGCAGGCCCGACCCGACGAGGATAATCAACAGGAAACTGCCCGCCAGGATCGTGGAGGGATTAACCTTCCGGGAAAGAATGCCCGACAGGAACCGGGCCAGTTCGAGGAAAGAGACGACCAGCAGGGTGACGATCACGAGCCACGGTGCGCTGACTGTCTCCAGGAAAGGATCCGAAGCCAGCCAGCGATGCCGGAGCGCAATATTGAAAATCGCCACCAGCGTAAGGGCGACATAGGCCCCGATCAGGATCATCCGGTTGCGTTTGTTGAGGCGGGTATTGCTGTCCGCCGACGTATCGCCGAGCAGCACCCGCACCGTCACGGCCACCCACATCAGGATCAACAGGCTCTGGTAGCCGGTCTGAATATAACGCATCGAACCGGGCGTCTGCGGGAAGCCGAACATATAAACCACGCCGAACGGGGCGACGATACTGATCAGCAGGATCAGCAGGCTGACCAGTTTCAGCGCCCAGCGTTGGAGATGACGTAAAAAACGGCCGGGTGGTTGTTTCATGGTTTTGCGGATTGTAAACGCTCAGGGATCAGTTGTCGGGGCAAAGTGCAAATTCCGTGCAGAAGTCCGGCTTTTCGTCTCCCCCTTCCGTATCCCCGTCACTCCCGTACGCAGCGGACGGGAA
>JAJBVQ010000177.1 GCA_020859745.1 Rikenellaceae bacterium | reverse complement strand
GTGAAGCTGTCGAAAATCTGCAATGACTTGCGTTTGCTTTCGTCCGGGCCGCGCCCGGGGCTCAACGAGATCAACCTGCCGCCGATGCAGCCGGGTTCGTCGATTATGCCGGGAAAGGTCAACCCGGTGATTCCGGAGGTGGTCAACCAGATCGCTTACAAAGTGATCGGCAACGACCTGACGGTGACCATGGCGGCCGAGGCGGGGCAGCTGGAGCTGAACGTCATGGAGCCGATCATCGTGTACAGCATCCTGGAGTCGATCGTGATGATGGTCAACGGGATGGACACGCTGCGCGAGAAGTGTATCCTGGGGATCACGGCCAACAAGGAACGGTGCCGCGACATGGTTTACCACAGCATCGGGCTGGTGACGGCCCTCAATCCTTACCTGGGCTACGAAACCTCGACCGAGCTGGCCAAAGAGGCGCTCACGACCGGCAAAGGGATCTACGACCTCGTGCTGGAAAAGAAGCTCATGTCGAAAGAGGAGCTGGACAACATCCTGCGGCCGGAGAATATGGTCAAGCCGCGTAAATTCCTCAGGAAATAGGCCGGGGCGATGGTGGAAAAGATACAACGCAGGATGTCCGAATCGCGCAGCGCCCGGTGGATCGTGCTGCTGATGGTCTCGCTGACCATGATGTGCGGCTACTTCCTCACCGACGTGCTGGCGCCGCTCAAGGGGCTCCTGATTGAGATATTCCATTGGGACAACACCGACTTCGGCCTGTTCAACAGCGGTTACGGCTGGTTCAACATCTTCCTGCTGATGCTCATCTTCGGCGGGATGGTGCTCGACAAAATGGGGGCCCGGTTCACCGGCGTCGTCTCCGTGGCCGTCATGCTGGTGGGGATCGGCATCAAATACTACGCGATCGGATTTATGGACGCGGGGCGGATGGTCGATTTCTGGTTCTTCGGAGCGCAGACCATGAAACTGCAAGTGCTCGTCGCGTCGCTGGGATACGCCCTGTTTGCCGTGGGGTACGAGACTATCGGGATCACGGCCAACAAGATCGTCGTTCGGTGGTTCAAAGGCAAGGAGCTGGCTTTCGCGCTGGGGATGAACCTCGCGTTCGCCCGCATGGGAACCTTCCTGGCGCTGGCCCTGCCGCTGCCCATAGCCAAAGCGTTCGGCAACTCCATCAGAACGCCGATCCTGTTCGGGATGATCCTGCTGCTGCTCGGTTTCCTCACTTTTCTGGTCTTTATCGTCATGGACAGGAAACTCGACAGCGAAAAGGCGCAGGAGGGGCTGGCCGACGACGAGCGGTTCCGGTTCCGGGACATCTTCTCGATCTTTAAGATCCAGGCGTTCTGGTACGTGGCATTGCTGTGCCTGCTGTTTTACGCCGCCGTCCATCCGTTCGTCAAGTTCGCGGTCGACCTGGTCGTGCAGAAATTCGGCGTGGCGGGCGAATACTCCGGGTTGATCCCGTCGCTGCTGCCGGTGGGGACGCTGATCCTGACGCCGCTGTTCGGCAGCATCTACGACCGCCGGGGCAAAGGCGCCTCGATGATGATCCTCGGCGCGTTGATGCTGGTGTTCGTCTACGCCGGGTTCTCGCTCCCGTGGCTGAACCACTGGAGTGCCGCCGTGGTGCTCGTGATGGTTTTGGGGGTGGCCTTCTCGCTGGTGCCTTCGGCCATGTGGCCCTCTGTGGCCAAGATCATTCCCGAGCATGAGCTGGGGACGGCCTATGCGCTGATCTTCTGGATGCAGAACTGGGGGCTGGCCGGCATTCCGCTGCTGATCGGCTGGTCGCTCGACCGGTGGGGGACGCTGCCGCCCGAAACCGTCGACGGGGTGCTGACGCCGCGTTACGATTACACCGTGCCGATGCTGATCTTCCTGTGCCTCGGGATACTGGCCGTGCTGTTCGGCTTCCTGCTCAAGGGCGAAGACCGGCGCAAAGGCTACGGGCTCCAGAAACCCAACATTGTCAAATAGTTTGCGGTCGGTCCGGGGCTCTTCCCGGACCCGCCGTACAGCTGACAAAAATTTGGGGCAGATATTGGTTAATTGGAAAATCATTCCTACTTTTGTCGGGTAAGAGGAGATGCCTCCTCGCATATTTTGCGCGGAAATGGTGACGGGAACAGTTCGTCTTTTTGGCACTTTCTGACATTATTTTCGTTCAGTATTAAACAGATACAACCTTCAGATATGAAACACCTATTACTCTCATTGGCCATGCTTTTCGTGGCGGTGGCAGCCTATGGTCAGGGAGGCGAAGTGATGCAGCCCGGCGTTTACCAGGATGGCATCTCCGTCGTGAAACAGAATGGCAAATACGGCTTGATCGACGTGACCCACCGGGTGTTCACCCCGGTGATCTACGAAAGCGTGTCCCCGTTCGTGGACGGGCTGGCCAAGGTGAAGCGCGACGGTCGCTACGGGTTCGTGAATACTTTGGGGCTTGAAGTGGTGGCCCCGGTTTACGACTCCATCACACCGTTCCAGAATGGGGTGGCCAAGGTCAAGAAGAACGGGTACTACGGCTTGATCAACCGCGGGGGAAAAGAGGTGGCCAGCGTGAGCTACGACGTCATCACCGACTTCGAGGACGGGGTGGCCAAGATATGGAAGCGCGGGCGCTGCGGCCTGATCAGCATTTCGGGCTACGAGCTGGCACCGTGCGTATACAATGCCATCGACGAGTTCGTCAACAAGATCGCAATGGTCTACAAAGACGGGCGCTTCGGGCTGATCGACAACGCCGGGAACCAGATCGCCCAGCCGATCTACAAAGAGATCGCCCCGTTCGACGAGAACGGTCTGGCGTTCGCTTCGCGGGACGGGAAATACGGGTATCTTTCCTATATGGGGGATGAGATCATTCCGGTGCAGTACGACGAGATCTCCAATTTTATCGACGGCGTGGCGCGGGTTTCGAAGAACGGCCGTTACGGCTTTGTCAATACGTTGGGGCAGGAGTTTATTACGACCATTTATGACAGCGCGACGGCTTTCTCGAACGGGCTGGCGGTTGTGGAGAGCAACGGGCGTTTCGGCGTCGTGGATATCCAGGGCCGGACGGTGGTGCCTTGCAACTACGCTACGCGCGAGGATGCGGTACGGGCTTTCGACAACCTGACCATCGTGAAAAAAGACAAGAAAAAAGAGCCGGCCACGGCCTCTTCCAAGAAAGGGACGACCCGGGCTGCGGTGAAAAGCGCCGAATAGTTGATTTTTCGGTCGGTTTTGCCGGAGCGGATATAGAGAGTGCCTGTCGGTTTCCGGCAGGCACTCTTTGTATATTATCGGGGAACAGGCCCGGAGTGAACGATCGTGTTTGTCTTACTGTAAATAAGCATTTTTGATCTGTTCATGGGGA
The DNA here is from genome assembly GCA_020859745.1 of Rikenellaceae bacterium. Lineage (GTDB taxonomy): Bacteria > Bacteroidota > Bacteroidia > Bacteroidales > Rikenellaceae > Rikenella. Next base: position 798 of record JAJBVQ010000177.1, on the reverse strand, counting down.
GGCGGGTGTCGCGTGGCGAACAGTTTGTCGCCGTCGGCGGGAAAACGGGGCATACTCTCGCGGAAATTCAGTAGCTTTGCGCTATTGCGAAAAAAAGGAAACTTCTCCTGTTCCGGGGCGATAAACCGTTGTGGATTATCGTGGCCGCCCTTTTCCTCGTCTCCCTGCTGGTCGTCTATTCCGCCACGGCCGCCATGGCCTACCGCGAAGTGGATGGTAACACCTCCTACTATCTTTTCCGGCAGGCGCGGTTCATCATGATCGGTTTCTTCGTGATCATCGTGGTCCACTGGATCGACTACAAATACTACGCCCGCTACGCCAAAGCCCTGTTCCAGCTCAGCGTCGTGCTCGTCATTCTCGCTTATGTCATCGGCGTGTCGCTCAACGACGCCGCCAGGTGGATCAAGATACCCGGGCTGGGTTTTACCTTCCAGCCTTCCGAGCTGCTAAAAGTGACCCTCGTGGTGGTTATCGCCCAGCAACTGGGCATCCGGCAGGGCGTGATCTCGAAAATACCGATCCTGCCACCGCTGACCCCGGGCGGTTGGGGACGGAACCCGCAGCGCAGTTTCGATATCTGGTACAAGACCACGCGTCCCCTGGTACTGCCGATCGTTATCGCTACGCTCGTGGTGCTACCCTCCAACTTTTCCACCGCCGCTATCCTTTGGTTTACCTGCATGATCATGCTGATGATCGGACGCGTGCGGCAGAGCGAGCTGAACCGGCTGATGCTCGTGGCCGCCGCATCCTGTATCGTAATCGTCGGGGGCATGTATTTCGCCGGGGTGGGGC
>JAJBVQ010000030.1 GCA_020859745.1 Rikenellaceae bacterium | reverse complement strand
ATAAAGTCGAGCTGTCCCCCGACTCCCGAATAGTGCTGGGTCCCGAGCGAGTCGGCGCAGACCTGCCCGGTGATGTCCACCTGCAGGGCCGAGTTGATCGCCGTGAAGTTCGGGTTCTGTGAAATGATATACGGGTCGTTGGTATAACCTACGTCCATCATCAGCACGCCCGGATTGTCGTCGATAAAATCGTAGACCTTCTGCGATCCCATCAGGAAGGTCGAGACCATCTTGCCCGGATCGGTCACTTTGTTCTTCCCGTTGATGACGCCCGATTCCACCAGCGGCAGCACGCCGTCGGCGAACATTTCTGTGTGGATGCCGAGGTGCTTGTGGTTTTTCAGCTGGGCCAGCACCGCGTTCGGGATGGCGCCGATCCCCATCTGGAGGCAGGCCCCGTCCTCGATCAGTTCCGCACAGTGCTTGCCGATCGCCGTTTCGATCTCGTTCGGCTCGGTGAACGGCGCCTCGATCAGCGGGGTGTCGTCCTCGCACCAGATGTCGATCTCCGACATGCGGATCATCGCCTGGCCGAAAGCCCTCGGCACGTGTTTGTTAATCACGGCGATCACGGTGTCGGCCAACTCCACCGCGGCGAGCGTGGCGTCCACGGAAGTTCCCAGCGACACATAGCCGTGCTTGTCCGGCGGCGATACCTGGATCATCGCCACGTTGATCGGGAGCGCGCCGCAACGGTAGAGTTTCTGCGTTTCGCTCAGGAACACCGGGATATAGTCCGCATATCCTTCCTGGGTCGCGCGGCGCAGGTTGCCGCCCACGAAGAATTGCGCCGACTGGAAAATGCCCTCGTATTTGGCATCCGCATACGGCGCCGGTCCCTCGGTATGCAGGTGGTGGATATACACGTCCTTCAGTTCGCCGCGGTCGCCGCGCGCGCAAAGGGCTTTGATCAGGCACTGCGGTGCGCTGGCCACCGAGCTCAGATGGACATGGTCGCCGCTTTTGACGACCTTTACAGCCTCGTCAGCCGAAACGATTTTGATGTTTGGGTTCATACGGTTCGTTATGCGTTTGTGTAGTGTAATGGTTCTATAGATTGACAAATTTAAAGAAAATTAATTATCTTTACTGCAAGTATTGTGAAAGAAAAAACAATGAAACCGATTTCTTTTTTCGCCGCGACGCTTTCGGCCATGTCCGTGGCGGGTACAGTTTCGGCCCAGGATGCGGCGCCCGCGCCGAAGAAGGCGGAGGTCTATACCGTGACGGAACATATCCGGTTCAACGAGGGGACGCTCCCGTTGAAAAACGGGGGGATACTGCTCTCCAATTTCGGGACGGATACGTTCGACCCGCTCAATAAGGAAGGGAAAGGGTATATCGTGTTGCTGGACAAGGAGAACAGGGTGCTTTTCCCGGCTTCGGGTGCGCTCAACGCGCCGAAGGGGATGGCGGTGAAAGACGGGTGCCTCTTTGTCGCGGATGTGGGCTGCGTGGCGGTGTATGATATGAAGCGGCCGGAGTTGCGGCCGGTAAAGATCGCTTTCCCGGAGGGGGAGTTGTTCGTGAACGACATTGTTGCGCTGGGGGATTTCCTGCTGGTGTCCGTGACCAACACGGGACACCTGTATGCGCTGGATGTGAAGGACTGCGACGCGGTGTGGAGCGCGCAGCGGCCCAAGCCGCGAAAGGTGGCCGACATTCCGGGGGCCAACGGGCTGGCGGAACACGAAGGGACTTTGTTCATCGCTTCGTATGACCCGAACGAACAGCCGGGCGAACAGAATGTCATTTATGCCATCGACATGGCCACGCCGGGAGCGAAGCCCGTCAATCTGCTGGGGTCGCGCTATGGGCAGTACGATGGGGTGGCGGTGTCGCCGGACGGCTCCAAGCTCTATTTCAGCAACTGGAAAAATGCGGAGGGACGTGCGGAGGTGGGATACATCGACCTGTCGCCGGACAAGAAAAACGCGGTGACGATCCTGGACTTGGGCGTGGAGTTGCAGGGGCCGGCGGATATTTGTATATCGGACGGATACCTGTTTATCCCGGACTTGCCGGCGAATAAACTCTATATCGTGGCGATATAATCCGGTTTTTCCGGAGTTTAGATCAAAGGGGCGGCCGTCTTGCACGGGCCGCCCCTTTCCGTATCCCCGTCACTCCCGTACGCAGCGGACGGAATAGCCGAGGGCGCGGTAGTTAAAATCTCCTCCGGTGTCCACCATGCCGGCGATACTGCGCAAAATCCAGTAACGTGTGGTGATGGTCGTAGACCAATTATGGCACCAATAGCCAGACCAAGGTAACATACCGGCGTACTGATTTCTGCCGCCAGCGGCAGGGTACCAGCAGGTTCCGTTTCCGCCGTAAACCACTGCTCCATAGGTTCGTCCTGCCGTCGGCCCGCTAACGGCCCCGTTCCATTGGCTGTTTTCCATCGTGAAATAACGCCAAGGGTTATGTTCCGTTTGGGTGACCTCGTCGCCGCTTCGCGGCACCCGCCAACCCGCCGGACAGGGGTCGAAAAGGGTCTTAGTCAAATCCCGCCAAAGCGCGTCGTTCTGCGGCGCAGTCCAGTCAGCATTCTTTCCGGCTCCGAAATAGAAGCCGGAGACAGGCGCCGGAAAATGTAAAGTTTACAGGTCAGCCGAGAGGGAGAGAGCGCCGCAGACTTCCGTCGATGTTTCGCCCACGCCCCCGCCGACCATTTGGTTCAGGGCCGTATAGACTTTCACCTGCCGGATGGCGGTCAGGTTGGCCGGGTTTCCGTCCGCGTCTACCGCGTTGGCGATGTCGAACTTATTGCTTCCCCGGGTGTCCGGGTCGTTTCCGGCCGTATCGTTGTAATCCGTCGACCAGTTGTCGGCATACCCCCACGCGAAAGCAGCCTGCACGAATTTCTGGTCCCGCTCGCTCCACGACGAGTTGTCCGGCAGGCGGATGCCGCTGAAAACCAGAGCGGCCGGATCGCCAGTCAGGAAAAGCGGCCAGTAGCTCTGCGGGTGGAACGTAACGGTGCCCACCTCGCCGCTCCCGCTCTGGTTATCGGTCCACGATACCGCCTCCGCTGTTGCTGTTTGGGCCGGTTTGGTATAAGTGACCGTATAACCGGCAATGGTTCCGGCGGCCTCGTCTTCCGAGCCTTTGAGCCGGTACCAGTGTGTGCCGTCGGGGCTGACCTCCACGATGCCGGGCTCGGAGTTGCCGTCGAAGGCGTTGCCGAAGATCACGAAATCGGTGCCGCCGATGTTCTGCACGTCATGGTCGAATTCGAAGATCACGTAGCCGCCGAACCCTCCCAGCGACAGGCAGCCGCTTTTGCCGCCGACGATACCGGCAGTGGCCTGCATATTGCCCAGCGAGGTGTTGATAAATTGACCCGGGGCCGGGCGGTATTCCACCACGCGGGAGATCCATTTGGAGCTCCCGGGCTCCTTCGGACCCTTTTCGGAGTTGCAGGCCGTGGCGAACAGGCCTAAGAGCGTAAGCGCGAAAGCGGTAGGTTTCATGGTTGCTGTGAATTGAAAAACAAAGATAGCTTTTTTCACCGACCGGCGGAGTATGGAACCGTTTTTGTTTAGGGCGGATAGGTTTGTCGTATATTTGCGATCGTTTTTCCAAGAAATTGATTTGATGTTATGATAGTTTTCCTGCTGTCGGTGATCGCTGTTCTGAGTTTGGTGAGCGATATTTACGTGTGGTTCCGCTATCTCCGGGGAACAGAAAAACGCCGCTTGTCCGTCGTCTATATCACGCAGGCGGTGTTGTTGGACGTGGCCCTGCCGGTGGTGTTTTACGCGGTGAGCCTCCGTTACGGCAGGGACGGCAGCTCGGCGCAGGCTATGCTGTGGCTGATGTGGGTGCTTTTGTTGTCGTTCGTGCCGAAGACGCTCTTCGCCTTATTCCTGAGCGTAAATGACCTGCTGAACCGGATATTTCGGAAAAGGTGGCGTTTTTTCGAGATAACGGGCGGCGTTTTGGCGGCTCTGGCCGTTTGCGTGCTGGTCTACGGGGCGTTATACGGCGTTTCGACGATACGGGTGAGCCGGGTGGTGGTCAGCTCGCCGAAAGTGCCGGAGGCGTTCGACGGCTACCGGATCGTCCAGTTTTCGGACACGCATATCGGCAATCTGGCTCCGTCGGGCACGCTGCTGGCGGATGTGATCGATACGATCCTTT
>JAJBVQ010000173.1 GCA_020859745.1 Rikenellaceae bacterium | reverse complement strand
GTACATCAAGTCCGTGTAGATCCACAGCAGCGGCAGGCCGAACATCAGGAACATGAACGGCGGCAGCCCCGTCCATTCGTTGAACATCGGCACCAAAGCCATTGTGCCGACCCCCAGCAGCAGGATGACGATGCGCGATTTGCGCCCCGCCGCCGGTGACAGAGTTACCTTCTGAGGGGCAGGCGTCGCGCTCCAGTCCTCGCCCCGTTTGAAAAAGCGGGTCGCGATACAGAGCGGCACGACCATCGACGCCAGCGCCGGCAGGAACAGGTGCCCTATCTGGTGCAGCGGCGTGAGGTTGCCCCCCGTCCAGAGCAGGATCGTGGTCACGTCCCCGATCGGCGTCCACGAGCCGCCGGCATTGGCCGCGATAATGGTCATGCAGGCATAGACCAGCCGGTCTTTCTGGTCCGGAATGAATTTGCGGAGCAGGGCGATCATCACAATGCCCGTGGCCAGGTCGTCCAGCAGGGCGGAGAGGAAAAAGGTCAGGAAGCCGGTGATCCAAAGCATCCTGCGTTTCCGGGTGGTGCGGATGCGGTCGGTGATGCCGCGGAACCCGCCGTGGACATCGATCAGCTGCACGATCACCATGGAGCCCATGACGAAAAAGAGCGTATCCGCCACGTCGCCCAGGTGGTCGGTGAAAGGTTGCGTGATATCCGGCACCGTCCCCGACAGGGCCACGATCACCCACAGCACCACCGACATCAGCAGGGCCGAAGCCGTCTTGTTGATGCCGACGCGGTCCTCCAACGCCACCAGCGCGATCCCCGCCAGGAATATGCCGATCAACAGCAGGAACATCTTTTACCGGATGAAAACATACTTTTTAAAGGTCGATACCGGCAGCTTGTGCGGCCCCGCGCCGCAAAGGTTGGCGCGCGTAAACGGCTGCCAGCCGTAGCGTACATATACGGGCGTAGAGACTTCCGGAGCGCTCACGATCACTGTTTTACCTTCTATTTTTGCTGTAGCCGGATAGAAAATCCCATCCTCTCCCGCCAACTCGAACGTGGTCGGGACACCGCCGTCTTTCGTGGTAACGGATTGGTCGAAACGGATGGCCGCCCCGTTGCCGTTCCGCGTTACAATAGCCGGTTCCGGACTGTGATAGTCGCTGTGCCAGCGATCCCTGCCGTTCAAAGCCAGCAAGGCCAGCCTTTCGCCGATCGGTTTCTTGTGCCGCGGATGCACGTCCGTCGAATCTCCCCGGTCCGAACTGACCGCCATAGCCACATTCCACATTTGCATCTCCTGAGCCAGCCGTCGCTGGCTGTCGCGGAAATGGGGCCAACTCGGCCGGTTCAGCGACGAAAGCTGCACAAAATAAAAGGGCATCTCCGGTTCGCCGAATGCTTTCCGGAAACTCGCTATCACCGCAGGGAAAAGCTTCTCGTGCAGCTCCGCGTTGTGCGCGTTGCTCTCGCCCTGGTACCAGATCACCCCCTTGATATCGTATCCTTCGGCGAGCGGCGCGATGCGGCTTTCATACAGGTAGGCCGGTTCGAAAAAATGCCGCTGCAACGGGTTCCGCACCCTCTCCAGGTTACCCTTCATCACGCTCCGCACCCAATCCTGCGCCATCTCGTTGTTGCGATAGTCGTACAGCACATCGACCAACACCGGATCGTCCTCCAACGTATGCCGCTCGATAAAAGCCTCGGCCGGAGCGCCCCCCAGCGAGGTTTCGATCAGCCCGACCGGAACGTCCGGCCCCAGCGAGTCGCTCAGCATCTGGCCGAAGAACCACGCCACCGCCGAAAACGCCTCCACCTGTGCCGTGTCGCTGCCCGGCACCCAGCCCTGCGGGTTGCGGATATAATCCAGCCGGTTCAGCCGCTCCAACTCCGCGCTGTCCAACCTGCCCCGCTCGTCCGCAAAGGTGGGGTTCGCCCGGAACAGCCGGATATTGGCGTTCGGCTTCGCCTCCCGCCGCTCCGCCGAATTGACCACCGGCCACGACATGTTCGACTGCCCGCTGGCCATCCATACCTCGCCCACCCCCACATTATGATAGGTCGCCGTAGTGTCCGGCGTCGAGATCGTCAGGATCGCCGAAGGCAGCGCCTTTTCCAGCGAAAGCTTGACCTGCCACCGCCCGTCCGGGCCTGCGGTCACCGTGTCCGTGGCATAGACCGTCCCGGTTTTCATGCGCCGCGACTTCAGCGCTTTGGCCGCCCCGTTCGAGAGCGTCACGGTCACCAGACGCCCCGCATTGGCTACGCCGCCGATGCGGGTGTCCGACCCGCGCTGAAGCACCATATTGTCCGTGTAGACCGGCGACATTTTCAGTTTGCCGTAATCGCCCGTGATGGCGCTGTAGATCCGTTCGGCCAACAACTTCGCCCCCTCCGCATTCGGATGCACCGCGTCCGGCAGCAGTTCAGACCGGTCGATCAATACCGATTCGAGGTCGATCAGCTCCGTGTGCTGCCCCTTGGCCACCAGTTCGATGGCCTCCTGTATCTGGCGGTGCCAGTCGCGCGTGCCCGCCTTGAACCGCCGGTGGCGGTGCGGGATCGGCGTCATGCGGCAGATATAGACTTTCACTCCGGGATTGGCCTTCCGGAAGCTCTCGATCAGGGCCGCATAGTCCGGAATGAACTCGTCCCGGTAGTTCGGCCAGTTGCGCGGGTCGGTGTCGTTAATCCCCAAATGGATCACGGCGATGTCCGGCCGGAAAGCTATCGCCTCGGCATACTCTTTCGTCTTGATGTACGGATTGTGCCCCTTGTTGAGCAGCGTGGCCCCGCTGTGCCCGAAATTGCGGACGTCGTAGCCCTGGCCCAGCATCCGCTGCAGCACGGCGGGATAGCAATTTTTCTCACGGTCTTCGACTAACATCCCGTAGGTGATGCTGTTGCCCACACAGGCCACGCGCACCGGGGCCGGTTTCGCCGCCGGTTTGGGGGCGCCCCAGGAGGCGGTCGCCGCCAGGGCCGTACAAAGGAGGATAAAGAGTTTTTTCATGGGTTTAAAATTTCACAGCCCTAAAGGTACAAAAAAGTTCCGGCGCTACTGCCCCAGCAGACCGGCCGCGATCCGCCCGGCGCGCGTCCGCTTGCCGTATTGCAGCCATCGGTACAACAGCCACGGCAGGGCCACCCCCGCCAGCGTGCTGAGCGGTACGCCGATCCAAGGGCTGAGGTGCCCGTAATCGTAAGCAGCACCCGCAGGGCCGACTGCGGGAACCACGAAAAGAGGAAAATGGCGTAGGTTGTCCCGTCGAGCGGCGCGAGGAAACGGAATCCCGCCCGCAGGTAGGCATGCCCCAGCGACAAGGCAAAAAGAATGCCGCACACGGCGGCGAGCTGGCCGAACAGCGGGTTGAGGCTCCCGTATCCCGTCACCGCCAGCGCCACGGAGGTCGCTCCCCAGCCCGCCGTAGTCCACGGCCCTCCCAAGTAAAGCCCGCGGTCTATGTCGCCCTGATAGGCGCAGTAGGCGATGCCGAGCACGAAAAAGAAGGCGAACTTGACGACACCCCCCAAGTTGAGCCAGGCCACGCCCGCCAGCGGGTTGAACACCGAGAGCGCCAGCGCGGCGACCGGCCACACCCAAAGAGGGATGCGTCCGCCGATCCGCATCCGGGCCGCCAGTTTCGCCCCCAGCACACTCCCGGTCAGCAGGATGAAGATCGTGGGAAGGAACCAGTAATAGACGATCACGTTTTTGGATGGAACCAACAGCATCTCGAAATAAGCACCCCACGACAACTCTACGGGTTTCACGGCCCATCGTCCGAGCCACGCTTTGGGCACGAAAACCAACGTGCTGACCAGCAGGTAGGGCACCAACAGCCGCCGGACTTTCTTGTCGAGGAACCCGCCCCGTCCCCCGAAACGGATCCCGGCCAACGGACAGCTCCCCGGAGCGGCGGGCGGCGCGGTGTAGCGCAGCAAATAGCCGGAGAGGAAGACCCACAAAGGCATATGAAAACTGTATATCCACTGGTAGGCGGGGCTGCCGTGCCCGTCGGTGGGAAAGGCGTGCCCGGCGACCACCAGGAGGATGCCGAAAGCCTGCAAAAAGCTGATATACTGGTTTCGCATGGAGCGGTTTTAGGGATTGTCTCCGGCAAAGTTACGCTTTTTCGGCCGCAACCTCTCCGGCTTCTATTTCGCGGGTACCGGCACCGAGGGCGACTGGACTTCGCCGCAGGACAATGT
>JAJBVQ010000142.1 GCA_020859745.1 Rikenellaceae bacterium | reverse complement strand
CCATAGCAACAGCCCCCGTACCGCCTTATGCAGCATCGGTAAATTCCCAGCCCCGTAGTATCGCCCGGCCAACGCCTCGCCTGCATAGGCGAAGCCGTCCATCATATAAGAGAAGAGGGTGAACAACTGGAGCATCAGGGTATTGACTGCCAGCAGGGTGTCCCCCATTTTCGTCGAGGCGACGGTGAAGTAGGTGAAGACGGCCACCAAACAGACTGTCCGCAGGAAAATATCGCTGTTGACTTTGAAAAACCGCCGCATGACGCTCCACGACAGCACGCCGCTGCGGCGGAAGGTGTCGCGGCTGAAAAAACGGCCGTAATACTTCTTTATAATAAGTATCGCCATCAGCACGCCGCTCCACTGGGCAATGACGGTTCCCAAAGCGACGCCCTGGATCCCCATGTCCCACACCCAGACTGCCAGCAGGCTGGTAACGATGTTCACGATATTGATAACGATGGATATCCACATGGGTATCCGGGCATTCTGCATGCCGATGAACCAACCGGTGAAGGCGTATAACGAGAGGGTCGCGGGCGCGGCCCATATCCGGACGAGGAAATACCGGCTGGCGGCGCTTTCGACGGCTTGGCTGCCGTCCATCACGCCCATGGCCATCCGTACGACGGGCAGCTGCAAGGCCCAGATGGCCAATGCCACGGCGACAGCGACGCTCAAAGCGCGGACAAGCACTTTCGAGGCTTCGCGGAACTGGCGCGCGCCGTATGCCTGTGCGGTGAACCCGCTGGTGCCCATCCTCAGGAAGCTGAAGTTCCAATAGAGAAAGTTGAAGATGGTGCCTCCGACGGCGATCCCGCCGATCAGGGCGTCGTCGCCCAACCGCCCCACAATGGCCAGATCGACCATGCCCAACAGGGGCACGGTGATGTTGGATATTATATTGGGTATCGCTAACGCGAGTATCTTCCGGTTCACGCTATCTCCTAATTAATCCTACGGTTTATTTGTATTCGGGTTTGAGGGTACTGTTCTCTTTGTGAACAAAGAGAACCAGAAAAACTTTGTGAAGCTGCGCTGTACCTTAGGCTCCGCAAGGCTCACTTTTTGGCGAACGGGCGGGGCTGGCCCGAAGGGCTTTACGCCCCGACCGTTGCGCCAAAACTAAGGCGTTCGGCAGACTGAGTTCCTCGGCAGGCTGCTCGAAAAGTTTTTGGTGCCGCTTTTTTCAAAAAGCGGCAGTTCACTCCAACCCAATGTAAATAACCGTAGGTTTATCAGTTCCGGTTCGGGAGGAACGAGTAGTCCGACGAATAAGTCAGCATCTGGTCCGCATAGTCCGTCGGATATTCGATCTTCACGTCCGTGATAGCCCCGTTCCCGTCGAAGACCGGCATATAGCGCGGGTTCACGAAGCCCGAATAGGGAGCGATATCCAGCGCCGCATAACGTTCCAGCACCTCCCCGTGCAGTTTCGGATCGACCTTCACCCCGTAATTCTCGACCAGTTCCATCCCCGCTTTGAAATCACCCTCCGATTTGATCCGCTGTATCTCTTTCAGCAGCTCGCCGAACAGCCCCCGAAGCTTGTCGTAGTCATTCACCACCACATAAGTCTTGCCGTTCTCCGTCACGAACTCCACCACCTTGTCCGCCTTGCCCCGCTCGTACACCCAGCCCGCGATCAGCGCCCGGTTGCGCATATGCGCCTCCTCGATATTCTTGCCCGGCTCGATGCGCGTCAGCTGCGTCATCAGGCCGTTCATCATATAATTGTTGTACTCCGCCTTTGCCACGTCCAGCGTCGGGATCACCCCCAGCTCGACCAGCTTCGGATCGTTCATGTAGTAAAGCGCGAACAGATCGGCCCGCGCCTCTTCCAGCGTCGAGCCATAGTTTTTCAGCTCATCGCCCTTCGTACCCGGCGCCAGCTGGCCCGAAGCGTGCCCCAGGCATTCGTGCAGGTCGGTGTGCAGGTTGTTGCCGACCGCTCCCCACTTGGTTTTCAACTCGCGGTCTGCCGGACGCAGGATGAACTCTTCCGAAAAGCCGTTCCCCGTCGCTGCCGCGTCATAAGCCGCCGTGATATTGGCGATGGTCACCGACTTGGAGCCGTGGTCGCGCCGGACCCAGTCCGCGTTGGGCCGGTTGATGCCGATCGGCGTGGAAGGATAGCAGGCGCCCCCGAGCATCGCCACCGTGATGACTTTGGCCGAAACCCCCTTGACATGCGGCTTGCGGTACTGCGGATCGATCGGCGAATGATCCTCGAACCACTGCGCGTTATCGCTGATAATCTGCGTCGTCTTAGTCGCCTCGAAGTCCTTGAAATTCACGGTCGATTCCCACGAAGCCTTGTAACCCAGCGGGTCGCCGTAGTTCTCGATAAAGCCGTTCACGTAATCCACCGTCGATTTAGTATCCTCGACCCACGCCACATTGTACTCGTCGAACAACTTCAGATCGCCAGTTTTGTAGTAGTCGATCAGGGTCTTGGTGTAAGCGGCCTGCTCCGGCGTATCCGCCACAGTGGCAGCCAGTTCCAGCCATTTGACGATCTCACGGATCGCCGGGCCGTACATCCCCTCGGCCGACCACACGCGCTCCGTGATCCGGCCATCTTTCCCTTTCACCAACTGGCTGTTCAGGCCATAAGATACCGGTTGTTTATCGGTCGTGTCGGTCAGCGCCGCATAGAACGCTTCCGCCTCCTGCTGCGTCACACCGTCGTAATAGTTGCAGGCCGAAGCGGCGACCATATCCACCCCCGCGGTCTGGTCCACCCGCTTGGGGTAGAGGTTCGGATCGAAGATCACCAGTTTCACGGTGTCCAACAAAGTTCCCTGTATATCCCCTAATTTCCCGGCAGGTGTGGCCGCAATCAGGCTGTCGAAATACTCCGCGCTGAACTCCGGCTTGAATTTGTCCAGCCCATAATGGTGGTGCACGCCGTTGGCGAACCAGACTTTCTTGAGGTACTTCTCGAAGGCTTTCCACTCTGCGGTCGTCTTGTCGCCGTCGTAAGTCGTGTAGATAGCCTCCAGCGTCCTGCGCACCGGCAGGTTGTACTTGCAGTTCTGGTCGAAAAGGATGTCCCGCCCCGACACCGCCGCCTGGCTCAGGTAGTAGATGAACTGTTTCTGCCGCAGGGTAAGGCTATCGAAATCGGGCACACGGTAGCGCAGGACGTTGATATCGTCGAAGCGGTCGATCTGCCACAGGAAATCGTCTGCGCCGGCGTTTTTTTTATCCTGAGAACCGCAGCCGGCGGTGAGTAATGTCGTCATAAGCAATGCGGCCGTGAGGCCCGTGATCTGTTTCATATCTTAACGTAAGAAAGGTGGCTTACTATTGCGCCGGCCAGTGGAGTTTGGTGCCGAAGCCGAGCGTGTTATCCGTGTACTTGAACCGGGTGGCTTCCAGCACCCACAGGTCGCTGAGCATCACCGCGGCGAAAGGAAACCGCTTCAGGTATGCGCCTTTTGCCGCCGCGAGCAGCTCCGGCGAAGCGTCCGCCCGCCGCACGACACCCTGTAACTGAAGCCCCTGCAACCGCCCCACCGCTTTCGATTCCAGCACGACCGACCCCGCCACGGACGGATTCCCGGAGAACATAGCCGCATGCCTTGTTGCCGCCGGCGAGGTAAAGACGAACGCCCCACCCTCGTAACCCATCGTTCCCGGAGCCAAAAATGCGTAAAACAAATTGCAGCACCACAATTCCCCCGTGCCGGCCGCGGAAGCGGCCAGCGTCATGACCCGGTGACGCCCGATAAAGCGCAGGATGCGCGGATCGGGCAGCTGGTTTTGAAGCGGATCGGCCATCGGGCTATTTTTGCTGCTTTTGTCCGTACGAATCCATGACTTTCGTCACATCGCGTTTCATCTGTTCGAAAGCCGCCTTGTTGCCCGCCTTGATCGGCGTGCTGGGTTGCGACGTATTGTTCAGCGGATTGATATACTTGCCGTTCTTTTTGAGGCGGTAATCGAGGTGCGGCCCGGTCGAGCCGCCGGTATTCCCGGAATAGGCGATCACCTGTCCCTGCGTCACGCGCTGCCCCTGTTTCACCGCGAAGCGGCTCAGGTGCAGGTAGGCCGATTCGTAGCCCCCGGAGTGTTTGACCCAGATCCGGTTCCCCGCCCGGGAAGGGGGGCGGCCGCGCGTGGGGACCGCGGCGGGGGGCACCACGGGGGCGGGCGGACCGGCCGGGCTCGCCGGGGGCGCGGGG
>JAJBVQ010000113.1 GCA_020859745.1 Rikenellaceae bacterium | reverse complement strand
AGGTGACTTGGCGTGTGCTGCCGGTGGGGACGGGGATGGTGCGCCTGACGCAGTGCCTGCTGCCGGTTTACGGCGACCGGCGCACGGTGGCGGAGATCGACGGCGAAAGCGTGGACTATCTGCGCGTGCATTATCCGGGCCTCAATATCGTTGAGGGGGACTTTTTGCGGATGGATCTGGCGGCTCTTTATCCGGCCGACCGCTATCCGGGCGGGGTGAATGTGATCGGGAATTTTCCGTACAACATCTCGTCGCAGATATTTTTTAAGGTGCTCGACTATAAGGATATGGTGCCGGAGGTGGTGGGGATGATCCAGAAGGAGGTGGCGGTTCGTTTGGCTTCGCCTCCGGGAGGGAAGGAGTATGGCATTCTGAGCGTGTTGTTGCAGGCCTATTATGACATCGAATACCTGTTCACCGTGCCGCCGGGGGTGTTCAATCCGCCGCCGAAAGTGCAGAGCGCGGTCATTAGACTGCGGCGGAATGGCGTGTCGTCTTTGGACTGCGACGAGGCGCTGTTCAAGCGGATCGTCAAGGCGACGTTCAACCAGCGGCGCAAAACGGTACGGAATTCGCTGGGTTCTTCTTTCCCGGAGGTGCTTCGCGCGGTGGCGGAGGGGCGGGCTGAGGCGCACCCGTTTTTCGGGCTGAGGCCGGAGACCTTGTCCGTGGCGCAGTTTGTGGAGCTGACCCGGTGGGTGCAGGCTATATTGGAAAATAACAAGCAGGAGTAATACCATGTCACACGACCAATCGCACGGACACGCCCACGATCATGGGCACGGCCATATGCACAGCCATGCGGCGACGGGGAATATCGCCGTCGCCTTTTTTATCAACCTCGGATTTGCCGTTATCGAGCTGGTCGGAGGGCTGTGGACTAACAGTATCGCCATTCTTTCGGATGCCTTCCATGACTTCGGGGACAGCCTGTCGCTGGCTGTGGCGTGGCGGTTGCAGAAAGTGTCGGAACGGCCCAGTGACGCGCGGTACAGCTACGGCTACAAACGGTTCTCGCTACTGGGGGCCTTGTTTATCTCCACGGTGCTGCTGGTGGGGTCCGTGTTCATTATCCGCGAGTGCGTGGAGCGCATTATGGCGCCGCAGGAACCGAATGCGGAAGGGATGCTCTGGCTGGCTATTTTCGGGGTGCTGGTCAATGGATTTGCGGCGTTGAGGCTCAAGAAAGGAGGCTCGATCAGCGAACGCGCCGTGATGCTCCATATGATGGAGGACGTTTTGGGGTGGATCGCTGTGCTGGTGGTCAGCGTGGTGATGCTCTTCGTGCATGTGCCGATCCTCGACCCGCTGCTCTCGATCGGGATTTCGTGCTGGGTGCTTTATAACGTTTACCGGAACCTGAAAGCCACCTTCCGCGTGTTGTTGCAGCATACCCCCTCGGAGATCGACGCCGGGGAACTGGAGCGGGAGATCGTGGCGCTGCCCGGCGTGCAGTCGATCCACGACCTGCACCTGTGGAGCCTCGACGGGGAGCATAATATCAGCACGCTGCATGTGGTGACGGACGGCCCGGTGGCCTGCGCCGACCAGGTGAAGCTGAAAACGGAGATCCGGGAGATCTGCGCCCGGAACGGCATAGAACATGCCACTATCGAGTTCGAAACGGCGGGCGAAGATTGCGGTTTGACCCATTGCTCGCATTGATACCTATGGAATTCGAATACCGGACATTGAATTTTCCGCCCGATTACGACGGGCCGGTGATCGCCACGCTCATCAAGGCCCCGTTGCCGGAGAACGATACGGGGCGGGCGGTGCTCTATATCCACGGCTATATTGACTACTTTTTCCAGGAGCATATGGCGGAGGAGTTCGTGGCGCACGGCTACCGGTTCTATGCCGTGGAGCTGCGCAAGTACGGGCGTTCGCTGCTGGAGGGGCAGCATCCGGATTTCGCCCGGTCGATGTACGAGTATTATCCGGACGTGACGGAGAGCATCCGGCGCATTTTGGGCGACGGGGCGACGGAGGTCGTCCTGCTGGGCCATTCGACGGGCGGCTTGCTGGCGGCCTCGTATGCCGACGACGGGCCTGCCGCGGAGCGGGCGGCGGTGAAGTGCGTGGTGCTGAACAGCCCGTTCCTGGAGTTCAACACCACGTGGTTCAAAAAGCACATCCAGATACCGCTGGCGGCGCTGGTGAGCGTCGTGCTGCCTTTCGCGCACAAAAGGAACGAGCTGTCGCCTCTCTATGCCAAGAGCGTGCATACGCATTACCGGGGCGAGTGGCATTTCGACACGGCGTTGAAGCCGATCGAGGGGATTCCGCTCTACTTCTCGTGGCTGCGGGCGGTGCGCGAGGGGCAACGGAGGGTCAAGCGGGGGCTGCATATCGGGGTGCCGGTGCTGGTGATGAGCTCCGACAAGTCTTATTTCGGGAGGGAGTGGAGCGATGAATTGTTCCGTTCGGACTCGGTGCTGAACGTGGAGGATATCCGGAGGTATGCGCCGAACTTGGGGCCGGATGTGACCTGTGTGCAAGTCAGGGACGGGATACATGACCTGTTCTTGTCGAGGAAACCGGTACGGGCCGAGGCGTTCCGGTTGGTATTCGACTGGCTGGGGCGGACGCTGGACGAATGATTTTGGCGGGGCAGACAGAGCCGGCGGCAGGCCTATGGATTTCGTGTGGCGTTCGACTGGTTTGCCGAGATAGGTAAGTCCCCATGACAATGGCGGCGCGCCCCGTGGGGGGGCGTGGGCGCGCCGAGCGTGCAAGACAGACCTCCGCACTGGGCGGCTTCGGACAACGGCCTCGCAATGCGCAAGATCGGGACGGTTTGGAAAAGACTGCGGGATTCGGAGATTCGGGTTAACCCGAATCTCCGAATCCCGCAGAAAAACCCGTGTGCGGATGAAGGGACTCGAACCCCCACGCCGGTTAAGGCACCAGATCCTAAGTCTGGCGTGGCTACCAATTACACCACATCCGCTGGTATCATGTCTGCAAAAGTAATCAAAAAGGGGGAAACCGCCAAGGACGGTTTAGCGGCAGACCGCTTCCAGCATGGCGATATATTGCCCGATCCCTTTTTCGATCTCGTCCACCCGCACGAACTCGTCTGCGCTGTGCGACCGCGCCGAGTCGCCCGGCCCCATCTTGAGCGACGGAATGGATAGCAACGCCTGATCCGACGTGGTCGGCGAACCGTAGGTTTCGCGTCCCAGCGCCATGCCTGCCGCCACGATCGGGTGCGACGGGTCGATATAGGAGGGTTTCAGCCGCGTGGAGCGCGGGAAAACGTCCGATTCCACATGTTTCCGCACGATCTCCAGCACCTCCTCGTTCGTGTAGCGGTCGGTCACCCTTATGTCTACCGTAAAGCGGCACTCCGCCGGTAACACGTTGTGCTGCGTTCCGGCGCTGATGATCGTCACGCTCATCCTGACGTTCCCGAACAGCTCCGACTCCTGCGGGAACCGGTAGGTGCGGAACCATTCGATGTCTTTCATCGCTTTGTAGATCGCGTTCTCCCCTTCGTCGCGCGCCGCATGCCCCGCCTTGCCGTGAGCCACGCAGTCCAGCACCATCAAGCCTCGCTCGGCGATCGCCAAGTGCATTTCGGTCGGCTCCCCGACGATGGCCAAGTTCAGTTCGCCCAGCCGTGGCAATATGCTTTCGATGCCGTTCTGCCCCGACACCTCCTCCTCGGCTGTCAAGGCGAGGCAGAGGTTATATTTCAGCCTCTCCGCCTCGTAGAAGTGCAGGAACGCTGCGATCAGCGATACCACACTCGCCCCGGCGTCGTTGCTCCCCAGCCCGTAGAGTTTTCCGTCCACGATGTCCGGGCTGAACGGGTCGCGGGTCCAGGCGCTGTTGGGCTTGACCGTGTCGTGGTGCGAATTGAGGAGAATTGTCGGCCTGGCCGGGTCGAAATGCCGGTTGTAGGCCCACACGTTGTTGTGCTCGCGCTGCACGTTCCGCACGCCTTCGCCGGTTAGAAACGAGGCCAGTATGTCGGCGGTCAGGTTCTCTTCCCGGCTGTATGACGGGGTGGCGATCAACCGCTGCAATAGCTTGATATATTTGTCCATATTGCGTTTATTCGTGGGATTTTGTACTACCGGCCTGCATTACAACAAAAGCGGGCCCGTTGATCTTTCGGATTATGCCGGAGCCAGCGGGGGGCAAAACCGGAGGTTGCAGCCCTCCGCCCGGGGTGGCTCCGGCCTGCGCGGCTCGCTACGCTCGC
>JAJBVQ010000127.1 GCA_020859745.1 Rikenellaceae bacterium | reverse complement strand
CCCACCCTCCTACGCTCGGACTCCGCCGCCGCGCCGGGGCACAGGCGGCACGCGGAGGCGCCGCACGATGGAGGTGCAGTGGAGTCGTATGGTATCTGCTGGTCGGAATTGGAGGCGCCTGTGGTCGCGGGAAATGCCCGCCGCTTTGTCCCGCTTGCGGGACAAAGCGGCACGCTGCGGCTGTTGCAGTCGTTGGATGTGGCGCGGGATGGCTTGGTGCCCGGGCGAATTTATTGGGTAAGGGGATTTATCGAGAAGGGAGGGAAGGTGAGTTACGGGGCATCGCAGAAGTTCAGCGTCACGGAGCCTGCGGTGCAAACGGGGATCGAAGTGTTTGAAATCCCGCTGGTGTTCCATGTACTATATACGGCGGAGAATGACCGGATACAGAATCCGACAACCCTGGTCTTCTTTCAGAGTGTAGCTCTGTTGAACAAGATGTTCGGGAATAATTTCACGGCGGCGGGTTCGTCAGTGTCGGTGCATTTCTCGCTGGCGGCGGGTGGGCCGGACGGCGAGTGGCTGCCGGAGGCGGGGATACACAGGGTACGCAACTTGCTGGGGATGCAAAGTGTCGATCCCTCGGAATTTTTGGATATGCCGTTGGACAACCGCCTCAATTCTGTGTTTTGGGATCCGAACCGGTACGCGAACGTTTGGTTGCTGACAAGCAGTCGTAAGAATCTTTCGGGGATGTCGGTGTTCCCGTATGTTCCGGTGGCCCATCCGCTCGAATGGTTGGAAGCGGATGATTATTATTTGGTCAATCCGCCGGATGCTTTGCACGGGATCGTCCTCAATAACGCCTCTTTCAGAGATGACGACAACAAAATGACACTCGTCCATGAGTTCGGTCATTTATTCGGGTTGTTCCATGTATTTAATTATTGGGAAGATTGCCGGGATACGGACGGTTGCGACGACACACCGACGTACGACCGGAATGTGTACGAGTCGGACCCCTTGAGGTGGATGTACGAGCGGATGCGGTGCGACGGGACTGTGTTTATGTCGGATAATATCATGGATTACTGGTTTACGTATGAAACGACGTTTACGCGGCAGCAATGCGCGCGGATGGAACATGTTCTGCGTTACGGCCTACTGACTCCGCGAAGCCCGGAAAGGAGCAAGGCGATCCTCGACAATTTTACAGGCGAGGTGCCGGACCGGGCGCCGATCCGGCGTATTCATGTTGACAGTTCGCTTTTCTTGAAATGATTATGAACAGATATTGTTGGGGTCGGATGGTGCTTGCATTCGGCATGTTTGTTTTTACCGGGATACCGGCCGAAGCGCAGGAAACCGTCTCTCCGGCGGGCCAGGAGTGGAAATGGGAGATCGGGGCGGACGGCACGGCCGAAAGGCTTATTTTCGCTTCCGGCGACCGTTCGGCAGCGGATACGATCCCGTTCCTGACCTCCGGGAAATTCCGGGGGCCGTCGTTCTACCTGAAAGACCCGCAGAACGGGACGGACAGCACTGCCGCGTGGCGGTATGCCGCGCCGGGAACCTACGTCTCCGTTCCGCTCGAAGGAGTGGTTTGCACGCTGGAATACCTGAACGAAACGGAGAACCCGACGTTGAGGGTCACCCTTAAGAACGAAGGGCATGTGCTGGTGCAGCCGGAGAAAGCGGGGCTGCGTTTGGGGCTGGATACCTATATGGACCGCTGGCCGGAGTGGTTCGGCAAATACTTTCCGACCCTGCTGCGAAACGAGAAGACCCATTTCTGGGGCTATTTCCAGGCTCCGGGCAGCGACAGGCCGCTGTTGGGGATCGTCTCCCCGCAGCCGGTGGCCTCGTGGAGCGCCGACTTCTCGCTGGGTTACCAAGACCCCGCGCCGCACTGGTTTTGGGGGCACCGTATCGAGTCGGTCAATCTCGACCTGCTGAACGCCAGACCATTGCCGGAGCGGCATCCGCAAGACCTCTGGCAACTCGGGCCGGGGGAGTCGAAATCGTGGGACATCGTCTTGTTCACCGTGGAGAAGCCGGACGACCTTGAGCTGAAAGTGTGCGATATTGCGGGGGCGCCGGTGCTTTATTTCGGGAAAACCTCCTACCGGCCGGACGAGCCGGTGCGGGTCGAACTCTACTCGCCCTCGACCAGCGAGCGGCCGAAAGTGGCGGTGCGGAACGGGACGGGAAAGGATATTGCGGTCTATGCACGGTATATGGGCGGAGGTCGGTTTATGACCGACCCGTTCTACCTCCCGCAGCCGGGGTTGTACACGGTGCGGGCCGAGGTGGGCGGCAAGGTGGCCGAGGGCGTATTGAGTGCGTTGCATTCGTGGCGGTGGTATTTGGAGCGGGCGAGGGAAGGGGCGCTGAAGTACCATCAGAAGGCGTCGTCGCATATCGAGAGCTGGATGGGTTTCTACTCGGCGTTCATCGCCGCTCGGGAGTTCCCGTCCGATTCGATCGACCGCGCTTTGGACGAGCGGTTCGAGTTGCTTTTCGACCTGCTGCACGATACCGTGAAGATGGAGCCGAAGTACCATGCCACGCGCATCCAGAACACGGCGGGAACCATCGGGATGCTGGCGGACAAGTACGAGGCTTACGGCGATATTCGCGATTTGGAGCGCGCGGCGCGGCTGGCGGACTGGATGATCCGCACCTCGCAGCGCGGGGACGGGGCGTATTACAATCACGGGACGATCTACACCAGCGTCATTTACATCGCCAAGAGCGTGCTGGAACTGGCCGGGATCGAGAAACGGATGGCGGCCTCTGCGCCGGATTCGGCTTTGTGGCGGGAGCGGTACGAACGGCATTACGCATCCGCCAAACGGGCCGTGGACCAGCTGGTGGCGGCCGAGGGGAATTTCCAGACCGAAGGGGAACATACCTTCGAGGACGGCATGATCTCCTGCTCGGCGTTGCAGATGGGGCTGATGGCGCTGTGGCAGACCGATCCGGCGGAGCGGGCGCGCTACACGCGGGCGATGCTGGACGTGTTGAACAGCCACGACTGCCTGACGCAGCTCCGGGTGCCGGATGCGCGGCGGCGAGGCGGTACGATGCGCTTCTGGGAGGCGCAGTACGATGTGCAGATGCTGCCGGATATGTTTAACTCGCCACACGGCTGGAGCGCGTGGCGGGGATACGCCACTTACTATGCCTACCTGCTGACGGGCGAGGAGCGGTGGCTGCGGGAAACGTTCGATGCGATGGGCGCTTTTGCGAACCTGGTGGACGCTGAGACGGGGGATTTGTCATGGGCGTTCATTTCCGACCCGTATGTGGCTGCGGAACAGGCCTGCGGGCCGGACACGGCGGTGACGTTCGAGACGCCGACGTTCGGCAACCCGCATCCGAGGCTCTACCCGACGCGCCGCATGGTGATCGGGGAGCAGTACGTGCCGATGGTGAGCGATTGGCAGCCGGTCAACACGCAGGACAACGATGTGCACGAGGTGTTCAAATTGATCGGGGAGGCGGCGCTGACGCAGGCGTTCGTGGTGGTGCGCGCGGATGGTTCGGCGGCGGGGTATAACTGCAACGTGATGCGCCGGGGAAAGAAGAACTTGATCGTGATCCCGACGGAGCCGCAGATCACGGCGGTGCATTTCAACGTGCCGGAGCCGATGGAGGCGACGGTGGAGTTCCCTTCGGGGATGGTCAAGGCGACGGCCGGGCCGATGCAATGGCTGAAGGCGGAATAACCAGTTGATTTATAACTGTGAGGCGCTTTCCTTTTTTCTTGTGAAAAAGGAAAGCGACTCACGTTTGTACTGATTGCAGCGGTAACAGCTTGGTCGGAATGTCCTGCGGCCTCATTCGCCATGGCCCAAAAGTTTCCGTGTCAGCGACAGGCACACCCACTGGGCTGCTCGCGCGGGTCCTTCCGGTATGTTCCTAACGAATAAAGCCTGAGTATCAGAATGCCCGGCCCACCACATAGGCCGCATACCCCTCCAACGCCCGCCGTACCGGCGAATCCGGATAAGCGGCCAGCACCTCCAGCGCCTCCTTGTGGTAACGCTCCATCGCCGATACCGAATAAGCCACTCCGTTGCTCCCCGCCACGAAATCGCGCAGCCACTCCACCGACTCGTTATGCTCCGCCGCCCGGCGCAGGTGCTTTAGCACCTTGCGCCGCTCGCTTGGCGTCACATCTTCCAAGGCATGGATCAGCGGCAGCGTCATTTTCCGCTCCCGCAGGTCGTTGCAAAGCACCTTGCCCGTCTCCGCCCGGCTTCCGTCCTCCGCGAAACCGAAGTCCAGCAAGTCGTCCTTGATCTGGAACGCCAGCCCCAGCAACTCCCCGAACCGGTAGATATTCCGCACCTGCGGCGCGTCCGGATCGTCGCCGACCGCCGGCAGAACCCCGCATTCCGCCGCCGAAGCGATCAGTACCGCCGTTTTGTGGCGGATAATATCCGTGTAGTCCGCCTCCGTCGTGTCCATCAGGCGGGCATGCTCCATCTGCATCAGCTCGCCGTTCACGATCAGTTCGATCGCCCGCGTGGCCGACCGCATCGCCCCGAAGCTGCCCGCCCGCGACGCCTGCGCCAGTCCTTTCGAGAAGAGGTAGTCGCCGACCAGCACCGCCGATTTCGACCGCAGCAGCGTCCCCGGCGTCCATTGCCCCCGGCGGACATAGGCCTCGTCGATCACGTCGTCGTGCACCAGGGTAGACCAGTGGATCATCTCGATCAGCACCGCTCCCGCCTGGACTTTCGGGTCTCCCGCATCCCCGTGCAGCGCCGCCGTCAGCAAAGTCAACAGCGGCCGCATCTGCTTGCCGCCGCTGTGCAGGATGTCCCGCGTGATGGGCCGCATGAACGGCTGCTCGGAAACCGTCACCTCGTTCAGGAGATCCCGGAAAGCCCGAAACTCCGCCTCCACAGGGGCCGTAATATCGTCTAATTGCGCCATAGGCCGGATTTATTCGCGAAGCCGGGAGTCGATCACGATCGTCACCGGCCCGTCGTTCACCAGAGAGACCTGCATGTCCGCGCCGAACCGTCCCGTTTGTACCGGGCGTCCCGTCTCCAGCGATAGTTGTTCCACAAATGATTCGTACAGGGGGATGGCCGTTTCCGGGCGGGCCGCTGCGATAAAAGAAGGCCGGTTTCCTTTTTTGGTGGAGGCTTGCAGCGTGAACTGGCTCACCACCAGCGTATCGCCGCCCGCTTCGACCACCGAGCGGTTCATCGCCTGCGCCCGGTCGGCGAAGATGCGCATCCGCGCGATCTTACCCGCCAGCCACAACACGTCTTCCTGCGTGTCCCCCTCGGCCACACCCAAAAGGATCAACAGCCCCGGCCCGATCCGGGAGATCTCCTCCCCGCCGACCGCCACCGCCGCCCGGCCGACCCGCTGAACCACCGCCCGCATATTCCGTACAAATTAATTACGATTCGATAATGACCAACTCCACGCCCAGCATCGAAGCCAGGTCGGAGATGAATTCCATGTAGCGCATATCGGCCTGCGGCGACATGCTGCCCAGGCATATCTTGGCCGGGTGCAGCGCCTCGATGCAGTCCTCGATGGCCGCCCGCACCAGCCGCATCCCCTCCACCGAGAAGACCGAATGGCCGAAGGCCGCCGTAAACGCCCGGTTTTCCGAGAACAGCTCCAGCGTGGGAATGATCTCGATATGGCTTTGTTTGGCCGCCGCCGCAAGCTGCTGCAACTGCCTGGTGCTGTAATAGCCGTCGGCCGGGTAGAGCCGGTTCGCCAGCCCCGCCGTTTCGAGCGAAGGGCTCTCCATGCGCCAGTTATCCGTGCTGACCAGGATCAGGTAGACCTCCTTCGACCTGCCGCCCAGCCGCTTCACCGCCGCCTCCAGATCGCTCACCGGCCTCAGGCTGGAGGCCGCGTCCGCCGTGGCGTCATGGTCGCGCGCCGCCGTCCGCGCACCCCAATCCGTTAGGATCCCTCCCTGTATGTACTTATTCCCGGCGGCGTCCTTCACCACCATCCCTTCCAGCATCTCCACGGCATGCCGCAAGGCGTTCTCGCTGGTGAAAGCCACAGTGATGCGCCGTGTCTTGACACTGATCTGCCACGCGTCGTTCCCCGCCGCCCCCTCGATGGAGTTCACCTTCACGAAGGTGATCCGGTTGCGGGCCTTATTGTAGGCGTTCGAAGCCGCCGCCCCTTGCGAACGGAGCCATTTGGCGAAGTCGGTGGAGGTGTTGCGGTGTTCGAAATCGGAGGTGACGAAAATGGTTTTGTCCAGCAGGAACTTCTGCCGGGTCTGTACCGACTGGCGGGGCTTATGCTGCCCGGCGGGACTTTTGTGTTGTCCCGCCGCCGCGAGCGGGCACAGCAGGACCGCCAGGCCGAAAGCCGCGCACAGCCACCGGCGCACCGGCCGTCGGGGGAGCATCTTTTTCGCGAAAATCATCTTCAAAGATAACAAAAAATTCTACCTTTATAGTCCTATCCACATTCCGCACGCCGATGAAGAAGGTCGTTATCATTCCCACCTACAACGAGATAGAAAATATCGAAGCGATGATCGAGAAGGTCTTTTCGCTGCCCGGAGAGTTCGACATGCTGGTGATCGACGACGGCTCGCCCGACGGCACGGCGGATGTGGTGCGCAAGGCTATGGCCCAGAAGTACGCCGGAAAGCTCCACATGATCGAGCGGCCCGGCAAACTGGGACTGGGGACGGCTTACCTCACGGGCTTCAAGTGGGCTTTGCAGCAGGGTTACGACTATATTTTCGAGATGGACTGCGATTTCTCGCACGACCCGGACGACCTGGTGCGGCTCTTCAAGGCTTGCCACGAGGGAGGGGCCGACGTGGCCATCGGATCAAGGTATGTGACAGGGGTGAACGTGATCAACTGGCCCATCGGCAGAGTCATTATGTCGTACTATGCGTCGGCCTATGTGCGGCGCGTGCTGGGAATACCGGTGCGGGACTGCACCGCGGGTTTCGTCTGTTTCCGGTCGGATGTGCTGCGGACGATCGACCTCGACCATATCCGGATGAAAGGCTACGGGTTCCAGATTGAGATGAAGTATTCGGCTTGGAAGCTGGGTTTCCGCATTACCGAGGTGCCGATCATCTTCACCGACCGTACACGGGGCAGTTCGAAGATGAGCAGCGGCATCTTCGGCGAGGCGTTCTGGGGGGTGCTGAGCATGCGGTTCCGCAAGATACGGCCGGCGGTGCATCATTGACGCTGAACAGCCGGCTCCATTCATTCCGGCGGTGAGCAAAGCGAGCCGTGCTGGCCGTAGCCACCCCCGGCGAAGGCCTGCAAGCAGTCCTCGCTGGCTACGGCCTGTCCTTTGGCTCAGAAATGGATATTAACAGACAATCTATGATACTGATAGACAACGCCTCGATATGCAACGAAGGCCGTATTTTCCGGGGGTGGATCGCCATCGACGGCGAGCGGATCTCCGCCATCGGGGAAGGCGAATGCCCGGCCGGGATACGGGAGGGCACCGCTGAGACCGTGGATGCCGGCGGCGCTTTGGCGATGCCCGGCGCGATCGACGACCAGGTGCATTTCCGGGAGCCGGGCCTGACCGAAAAGGCCGAGATACTCACCGAATCCCGCGCTGCCGCGGCGGGAGGGGTCACCTCCTATATGGAGATGCCCAATACCCGGCCGCCCGCGACGACCATCGGGCTGTTGGAGGAGAAATATGCGCGGGCTGCGGAGGTATCCGCCGTGAACTACTCGTTCTACCTGGGGGCGACCAACGACAATATCGCCGAGATCGAGCGCGTCGATCCCGAACGGATATGCGGGGTGAAGGTCTTTATGGGCTCCTCGACCGGCAATATGCTGGTGGACAACGAACAGACGCTGGCGGATATTTTCCGCCTCTCGCCGACGCTGGTGGCGACGCACTGCGAAGACGAGGCCACGATCCGGGCCAACCTCGCCTCGGCACGGCGGGCGTTCGGGGACAACATACCGATCGCCATGCACCCCGTGATCCGGAGCGCCGAGGCGTGCTACCGTTCCACGGCGCATGCCGTGGAACTGGCACACAAGTATGGGGGACGGCTTCACGTGCTGCACCTGAGCACGGCGCGCGAACTCGCTTTGTTCGATCAGGACAGGCCGCTGGAGGAGAAACGCGTCACCAACGAGGTGTGCGTGCACCACCTGTGGTTCAGCGAAGGGGATTACGCGGCCAAAGGGAACTTCATCAAGTGGAACCCGTCGGTCAAGTCGGCCGCCGACCGCGACAGCCTGCGGGCGGCGGTTCGGAGCGGTCTGGTCGATGTGGTGGCCACGGATCATGCGCCGCACTTGTTGGCGGAAAAGCAACGACCGTACCTGGAGGCGCCGTCCGGTGGGCCGCTGGTGCAGCATTCGCTGCCCGCGATGCTGACGCTGGCCTCGCAGGGGGTATTTACGGTGCCGCAGGTGGTGGAACGGATGTGCCATGCCCCGGCCCGGCTGTTCCGGATCAAGGAGCGGGGATTCCTCCGGCCGGGTTATTTTGCTGACATAGCGATCGTGGAACTGGATGCGCCATGGACTGTGGAGCGAGGCCCGGAACTCCTGTACAAATGCGGTTGGTCGCCGTTGGAAGGGCTGACGCTGACGGCCAAAGTGCGGCAGACGTTCGTGAACGGCCAAAAGGTCTATTCCGCCGCAGCGGGTGTGGACGAATCGGTCAGGGGACAAAGGCTGGCGTTCGGCCCGTTTTAAATATCCGGCCGGACAAATAAGGCTTGGGAGTAAAGGAAAAATGATTATCTTTGCACCCGTAAACGCCACAATAGCTCAGTCGGTAGAGCATTTCATTCGTAACGAAAAGGTCGCCAGTTCGAGCCTGGCTTGTGGCTCTTAAAAACAAAAACGCCTTTGTAACTCAGTTACAAAGGCGTTTTTATTCCCCCTTTCGCCGGAGCATCCTCCCCCGTTGTGGTGCCTGCTTTCGGTGCGATAAAAGCCCGCTGCGCCAAAAGCTGCATAAACTCGTCCCGGTACGAGTCCGAGACCGGGATGCGCACCTTGCCGAACACGATCCGCCCGCGCTCTATCGCCCTGACCGCCTGCATATGGACGATGTAGGAACGGTGTACCCGCACGAACTCCCCCTTCGGAAGTTGTTCCCCGATCAATTTCAGGCTCATCTGCGTCAGCACGCTCGAACCGTCCGCCAGGCAGATCCGGACATAATCCTTGACCCCTTCGATATACAAAATATCCTCCAACTTCACCCGCACCTGCCGGTAATCCGCCCGCACCCAGATGCTGTCCCGCCGCTCCGCACCGCTTCCCGTTTCGGCCGGTTCCCCCGCCGACGTTTTCCGGAACCAGTCGTGCGCCTTCATCGCCGCCCGCAGGAACTCCGTATAACTCACCGGCTTGAGCAGGTAATCCAGCGCATCGACCCGGAACCCTTCCAAAGCGTATTCGCCGAACGCCGTGGTGAAGATCACCTTGGTCCGGCCGCCTCCTCGTTCCGCCAGCAGCCGCGAGAACTCGATCCCGTTCAGCTGCGGCATCTGTATGTCCAGGAAAAGGAGGTCGATCTCCTCCCTGGTCCCCTTGCCCGCCTGTTCCATGCACTGCAAAGCCTCCATGGCGCTTCCCGCCCGTCCCGCCAGTTGCAGGAACGGCGTACGTCCGACATAGTTTTCCAGCAGGTCGAGCGCCAGCGGCTCGTCGTCCACGATCAGGCAGTTGAGCATCATAATCAGGTTATGCAGTTTACGGTCATTTCGGCCACGAACGTATCCCCTTCCCGTTCCGTGCGCAAGGCGTATCGCCCCGGATAGATCAGGCCGAGCCGCCGCCTCAGGTTCTCCAGCCCGATCCCCGAGCCGCTGCGGTCGTTGTCCCGTTTCGGGAAATAACTGTTCGCGATTTGGCACACGACATCCCCCTCATCCCCCACGACTTTCAGCGATATGTCCACGAACGACGGCACGTCTGCCGACACCCCGTGTTTGAAGGCGTTTTCGATCAGCGTGATGAACAGCAGTGGCGCCACATAAAGTCCCCGCGCCGCATCGGCCTCCTCTCCCGGAATATCCACCCGGAGCTTCACCGTCCCCGGCAGCCGCAGGCTCATCAGCTCCACATAGCTGCGAACGAACGCCAACTCCTTCTCCAGCGGCACCAGATCCTGGTTTTTCTCGTACAGCACATGCCTCAGCAGGCCGCTCAACTGCAATACCGCCTCCTGCGCCCGTTCCGGTCCTATGGCGATCAGCGCGTAGATGTTGTTCAGCGTGTTAAACAGGAAATGGGGGTTGAGCTGGCTTTTGAGGTTTTGCAGTTCAGCCTGTGTCCGCGCCTGTTCGGCCTGCCGCCGTTCGGCTTCGGTGTCGTACCAGTTGCCGGTCACCCGGATCGCCACGCTCAGCGCGGCCGTCAGCCCCAGCAGCAACACGTCCCGCAGCATAAAGACGGCCAGCGGCAAGCACGGCCCGTGGTCGTCCGGCGGCAGCGCCTGTCCCTCGACCGTCGTCCGGTAAAAATCGAACCACAGGTGCATCAGCAGCACGACAACGGTTATAAGAACGGCGTTCACCGCCACAAAATCGACGATGCGCCGCCGGAACAGCAGCCGCCCGATCAGCCCGAAATAGTTGACGTAAAAGACGAGCATAAAGCTCAGCGGCACCATGCAGTAACCGGCATACCACACCCAGTCGACTGTCCTGCCGCTGCCCTGGCTGAACAACAGCGGGAAACCGAACATCAGCCCCCACGCGATGGCGTGGATGGCGACGGTCAATCCTTTATGGCGATTCCTGCGTCCCATTGTCCCTGCAAGATAATGATTTTTATCCATTGTTGTATAATTTATCCTGCGATAAATTGTATTACTTTGTGTTAAAAGGTACCATTCTCTCTAACTTTGCTTCGCTTGTTTTCCTCCCCGCCACTCGGCAGTGTTCAACCAAATTTACGCTGCGCTCGCCAGCAGCGTCGGTTGAAAGAAAGGGGCCCAAAGAACTTTTGAGTCCGCTGCGCTACTCCTTAGGCTCTGCTATCCTTAGTTTTGGTGGGCGCATAGGCCGGAGCCAGCGGGGACAAAATGAGCACCGCGAATTAACTGCGCTACGCTTGTTTTCCTCCTCGCCGTTCGGCCAAGCGAAGTTCTTCGCTTGGTTCTCACTAGCAGCGTCGGTTGCAGTCCTCCGCCCGGGGTGGCTCCGGCCTGCGCGGCTCGCGATGCTCGCCGCTAAAATGGATAGTTACAGCCCGTAGAGTTCTAACGAGACCTCTTTGTTCACAAAGAGGACGGTACCCTCCAACACAGAGAAAAAGGTTATACTATTGATCGCCGGAATTATTCGTACCGGATTGCCTCGATCGGATCCAGCCGGGCCGCCTTCTGGGCCGGATACCAGCCGAAGAAGATCCCCGTCACCGTGCAGACCGCGAACGACAGCACCACCGAATAGGCCTGCACATAGACCGGCCAGCCCGCCAGGTATTTGATCGCCGCCGACGCTCCCACGCCCAGCAGCACCCCGATCAGCCCTCCCATAACGCTGATGATCACCGCCTCGATCAGGAATTGGAACAGAATATGCCTCCCCTTGGCCCCGATCGACATCCGCAGCCCGATCTCCCGCGTGCGCTCCGTCACCGACACGTACATGATATTCATGATCCCGATACCCCCTACCAGCAGCGAAATGCCCGCGATGCAAGCCAACAACACCGTCATTATCTCCGTGGTAGAGCTCAGCATCGTGCTCAGCTCCTCCTGCGAGCGAATCTCGAAATCGTCGTCCGCCGTCTCCGCCAGCTTGTGGTTGCGGCGCAGGATCTCCGTGATCTCCTCCACCGCCTGGTCCGTCGCCCCCTCCGAGAGCGCCGAGCAGAAAATGCCTTGCAGGTAAGTGATCGCCAGCACCCGTTTCTGGATCGTCGTGTACGGCGCCAGGATCAGGTCGTCCTGATCCTGCCCCATCGAGTTGTAGCCCTTCGGCACCAGCACCCCGACGATGCGGAACGGTATCTTGTTCAGCCGGATCGTTTTGCCCAGCGGGCTTTCGCCGTTGGTGAACAGCTCGTCCACCACCGATTTGCCCACCATGCAGACCTTCGCTGCCGAGCGAATGTCGCTTTCTGTGAACATCTCCCCCTCGCCGACCGAATACTTGCGGATATCCAGATACTCCGGGCTGACACCGTAGGCTGTCGTCGGCGTGTTGTTGGCCCCGTAGATCGCCTGCCCGCTGGCATTGACCGTCGGCGACACCGCCGACACCCACGACGCCTCGTCGCGGATCGCCTCGTAGTCCGCCAGCTTCAGCGTCTGCATGTCGCTCGCGCTGAGCCGAACCCCGCCGCTGCGGTCGAATTTCGGGTGAATCATGATCATGTTCGACCCCATTTCCGAGATCTGCGACCGGATGCTCCGCTTCGATCCCTGTCCGATGGCCAGCATCGCGATGACGGACGCCACGCCGATGATGATCCCCAACATCGTCAGGAACCCCCGGAACTTATTGTTGTTCAACGCCCGCAGCGCGATGCGCACCAGATTCTTATAATTCATCGTCCGTGTGTTTAGAGTCTATTTGAGAATATGGATCGTTTATTTGTAATCCAATTTCATTGGATTGGAGATAACCGTTCTCTTAGTGAACAAAGAGAATCCGTTTCTGCGGCGAGCATCGCGAGCCGCGCAGGCCGGAGCCACCCCCGGCGTAGGCCTGCAACTGCGCTGCGCTTGTTGGGCCTCGCTGGCTCCGGCAGATGTAACCCTTGGCCGACTTTGGCGAGGCAGCACGAGGAAGACCCAAGGTCAACGCGAAGCCAACAAGCTGCGGTTCTCTCAAACCCGAAGAACAGGATGCCAAATAAACGATCGAATAAAATTCAGACCGTTAGTCGTTTTCTTTGGGTAGCGCGTCCAGCGCCTCCCGCGCCGAGCGTACGTCCGCGTTCAGCGTGTCCGACACCATACGTCCGTCGCGCAGCGTGATGTTGCGGCTGCTGAACTGCGCCAGCTCCGGGTTGTGCGTCACAAAAATAATCGTCCGGCCCTCCGCGTGCAGCCGTTGGAACAGCGTCAGGATCTCGAACGAAGTCCGCGTGTCGAGATTCCCCGTCGCCTCGTCCGCCAGCAGGATCACCGGGTCGTTGACCAGCGCGCGGGCGATCGCCACGCGCTGCTGCTGTCCCCCCGACATCTGGTTCGACCGGTGGCCCATGCGCTCCGCCAGCCCCACCTCGACCAGCGCAGCGGCCGCCTTCTCCTTCCGCTGCCGGGCAGAAAAGCCCTTGTTGTAGAGCAGCGGCAGCTCCACATTCTCCAGCGCCGTCGTTTTCGGCAGCAGGTTATAGCTTTGGAACACAAAGCCGATCTTGCGGTTGCGCAGCGTGGCCCGGTCGTTCTTGCCCATCGTCCGCACCGGGATGCCGTCGAGGAAGTACTCCCCCGAGGTGGGCGTGTCGAGGCAGCCCAGCAGATTCAGCATGGTCGACTTTCCCGAGCCGCTCGTACCCATGATCGTCACGAACTCGCCGGGGCGGATCGAGAACGACACCCCCCGCAGGGCGTGCACCGTCTCGCTTCCCACCGTGAAATCCCGCTTTATATTCTCGATTCTAATGATCTCTTTTTCCATAACATCCAACTTATTTATTTATAAGACCGGCCACAGCCTGCGGAGAGTGCGCTTTTTATTGTCGATTTCGTGCCGGAGCCAGCGCGGCCGTTGGCCGTCTTATTGGTCTGCCGACCGAGATATACGCCGCCTTATTGCGGGCCTGCGCCGGAGTGGGTTGCCGTTCCGGCTTTTTCCTTGCGCCTCGGCCATTCAGGCGAGCCTAATGGCAATTCGGCTGCGGCGTCGGTTCGGGCCGACCGCTAATACGCAGGCGTTATCTGTTTGGTTAGCTGCGCTACTCCTTAGCTTCGCAAATCTCTCTCGGACATAGGGATCTTTGCCCCCTCGGAAGAGCCCGGCTATTCTCTCGGGTTTGAGCCGCACCCCCGGGCGGACGCCGAAGGCGTCTGGCGCGGCTCACCGTTGACACGGGGACTTTCGCACCACGTTGCACTTAGCGGCCAAGTACTCTATGCGGCTCTCTCTGTTCGCCACAGCCAACACAGAAATCCCTACTTCTTCTTTCCCCCCGGAGGCGTGGGCATGAACGGGCTTTGCTCCCCTCCCGCCTCATCGTCCTCCGCAGCCGGCAGCACCGCTTTGAAGCCGACCGCCACCGAGTCGCCCTCGGCCACCCCTTCGACGATCTCCGTATAGATTCCGTCCGTCACCCCCGTCTTCACAGTCGTTTCGGCCAGTTTGCCGTTGTGATCCACATACACCCGTTTCGGCCCCGTTGCAGCCGCTTTTTGGCCCGGCTGCGGCGAGAAACGCAGCGCCTTGGCCGGGACGATCAGGATGTCCGGCTTCTGCATCGTGAAGATCGTGACATTGGCCGTCAGCCCCGGCTTCAGCTTGATCTCCGGGTTCGGCGCGTCGATCACCACCTCGTACGTCACTACATTCGACTCCGTGGTCGCCTGCAGGCGCACCTGCGTCACCGATCCCTTGAATACGTCGTCCGGGTAGGCGTCCACCGTGAAACTCACCTCCTGTCCCTCCTTTACCTGCCCGATATCGGCCTCGTCCACGTCGGCCACCACCTGCATTTTGCGCAAATCCTGGGCGAGGGTGAACAGGGTAGGGGTTTCAAAGCTCGCCGCCACCGTCTGGCCTACCTCCACTTCGCGCGAGAGGACGATGCCATCGATGGGCGAGTAGATCCGCGCATAACCCAGGTTCGTCTCCGCCTGCACCATGTTGGACCGGGCCTGGTCGTAGTCGGTCTTGGCGGTCTGGTACTGGTATTCGGCATCCTCGAAATCGGTCTCGCTGACCATGCCCTTTTCGAACAGCCCCTTGATCCGGTTGAAGTTTTTCTTCTGGTATTCGTATTTGACACGCGCCGATTCGAGGCTCGCAGTGCGCGAATCGAGCGTGGCCCTCAATTCGACCGTGTCGAGTTCGGCCAGCAGCTGCCCGGCCCGCACGACGGAGTTGTAGTCGGCGTAGAGCTTGGTGATCTTGCCCGACAC
This sequence comes from Rikenellaceae bacterium, assembly GCA_020859745.1. GTDB lineage: Bacteria > Bacteroidota > Bacteroidia > Bacteroidales > Rikenellaceae > Rikenella. Next base: position 4,961 of record JAJBVQ010000127.1, on the reverse strand, counting down.
CTGCGTACCCACCTCCACCTCCGTGATCGGCTCGATAGTGCCGGTGGCCGTCACGCTGTTGCTGATCGTCCCACGTTCCACCGCCACCGTTTCGTAATCCATTCCCGCCTCTTTCGGCCCGCAAGCGATCATCAGGCCCGCCGCCGCCACTGCCGCCCACAACGGACGGCCCGTTATTTTCCGGTTCTTTTCCATATCCTTTGACTTTGTTTGCATTTCCTATTTGCTGTATCCTTCTCGATTTGTCAGATTCGGCGCGCCCACGCCCCCCACGGGGCGCGCCGCCGTTGCCACGGGAACTTAGCTCCTCGCCCTTTCGGGTCCAGCCTTGCGCCGTCGCCTCCGGCAACTTTGCTGCCCGGCGGGGCCAAAGCACCGCACTTAAGCGCGGTTGCGCAAAAAGCCCCGGCTTTTCGTATTCGGCCCACTGCCCACCCCCGCAGACGGCTTTGCCGTCTGGGCAGCAGGGGCGCCGTTGCCACGGGAACCCGGCTGCGCGTTTACGGAAAGTTCGGGCCGCCCCGCTTTGCCATACCTTTACAGCTCGATCTGTCCGCCCCGGTAGAACTCCAGCAGCTGGAGCGACAGCACCGACTGGTACTTCGCCTGGATCACCTCCTGCTGTGCCGAGAGGTAGTTATTCTTCTCCGTCAGCAGGTCCACCGCGTTCTTCATCCCGCTGTCGAACTGCTCCTGCACCAGCCGGTAGCTCAACTCCGCCGATTTCAGCTTGCCCGTCGCCGCCTCATAGCGGCTCTGCGCCGACACCGCGTCCTGCCACAGCGACTCCACGTCCGAAAGCAGGTCTTTCATCGTTTGGGCGTGCGAAAGCTCCGACGACCGTGTTTCGAGCCGGGCCAGGTCGATCGCCGACCGCGCCGAGCGGTTGTTGAAGATAGGCACGCTGATATTCACCGTCGCACTTTCGTTCAGCTTGTCGCTCAGCTGGTTGAAGAACGAAAAACCGCTGTTCGAGAAATTGCCCGTGCCCACCGCCGCGCTCAGTGACACCGTCGGCAGTTTTTGCCCCTTGGCGATCTTCTCGTTCATCTGCGCCGCTTCGACCTCCAGCCGGCTGCTCTCCACCTGCGGCATCACCTGCGTAGCGGAAGCATAGACCTCGGCCAGCTCCGGCACCGCCGCCATCACCGCCGCATCCGCGATCTCCGGGAACGCCACGTCGAACTCGTCCTCCAACTCCAGCTCCAACAACTGTTTCAGTTTCAGCTTGGCCTGCGCCAGCGTGTTCTCCGCCACCGTGCGGTCGTAAACGTCGCTTCGGTACTGCGCCTCGATCTGGGCATAGTCGCTGACGGAGACCGACCCGGCCTTGAGCAGGGCTTCGGTGCGATCCAGCTGTGCAGCCGAAGCCTCGACCGTCTGGCGTTTCGTTTTGAGGTTTTCATGGGCGTAAAGGATTGTCAGGTAGGCTTCCGTCACCGCGATTTCGATGTCGTTGCGGGCCACCGCCACGTTCAGCAGCGTGCTGCGCGCCTGTAACTCCTGTTTTTTGACCGTATTGGCCAGCTGGCTCCCCTTGTAGACCGTCAGCCCTGCGTTCAGCGAGTAGCTGCCCGAATAGGAGGTTCCCTCCTCCTTGCCGTGCGCGACCCCCTGCCCGGTCGAGAACGAGAGGCTCGGCGTCTGCTGCGCCTTGGCTTGCAGCAGGTTGACCCCGGCGCTGCTGTTCGACACCTCGGCCGACTGCACCTGTATATTGTGCGACCGGGCGTAGTCGATGCAGGTGCGGAGGGTCCACGGAGCGGCTTCCGCCGCCGATACGGCGCAGCAGAGCAGGGCAGCGCCGCTAAGGATGCGTATCTTATTCATAGTTTGGTGTTAATCATCCGACGCAAACCTACCTATCCGGCTGCCGGGCGGCAAACAATAAAGACCGGCCCGGGAAATCCACCGACGGAAAGGGCAGGTTTGCCGACCAGTGGCATAAGGGTGCCAAGGCAAGGGAGACATTAACTTTCGGTGAAGTGCGCCTGCGGGGCTTGTCCCGCGCGCGGGGAGGCGCGCGACACCCCTGCCGCGGGGACTTAATTGCCTTTTTCGAGGTTCGCCTGCGTTGTTCCGGAATACGAAAAAACGTTACCTTTATCCATCCCGATAGATATGGAAACACTCGAACGATTGATACAGGGCCATTACCGGCCCGAAGAATATCCTTCCCTCGCCGATCAGGCAGCCCGCTGGGCTGCCGCACGGCCGCTCGAAGGGCTTTCGGTGCTCGACGCCACCCCCGTTTTCCGCAACACCGTATCCAAATACATCCCCCTGCTGCAAGCCGGGGCGCGGCTCACCGTCGGCGTTGCCGAAGGCTTCCCTCACGACCCCGCCATCGCGGCCTTTTTACAGGAAAACGGCATCCCCGTGCTGAAAAACGGGAATGCCGTCAATGAAAAATTCGACCTGATTCTGGACTGCGCCGCTTCCTTTTCGCACCTCGCGGCCCGGATCGGGTACGTGGAGCTGACCCGCTCCGGCGTGGAGCGCTATAAGCACAAGGAGAAGCCCGTGTTCGTGGCCGACAGCGGCACGATCAAGCGGATCGAAACCTGTCTGGGCACCGGCGAAAGCTACTTCCGGGCTATGGCGGAGTTGGGGTACGACGATTGGAAAGGGCGCACGCTGGTGGTCTTCGGTAGCGGCAAAGTGGGGACCGGGATCGTGCTGTACGCCGCACAGCAAGACGCACGGATAACTGTCATCACCGACCCGGCCTGCGTGCCGGAACAAATTACAAGAGTGGCGGAACAGATCATCGACTACCGCGACCTTTCCGCTTCGGCTGAAGCGGTCGCGGTTGCTTATGCAGTGGTGACGGCCACGGGTGTAGCGAACGCTTTGGCCGGGATCGGCGGTGCGCTGAACCGGTCGGCAGCCCTGCTGGCCAATATGGGCGTCGAAGACGAATTCGGGAAAGAGGTGCCCGAAGGGCGGGTGCTGGGGCGAAAAAGGCCGTTGAATTTCATGCTGGAAGAGCCGACGCACCTGAAATACATCGAGGCGACCATGGCCCTGCATAACGAAGGGGCGGCATGGCTCGCCGCCCATCCCGCTGCCGAAGGCCTGAACAACCCGCCTGCCGGGATCGAGGCCCGGCTACTGGAGATCACCCGCCGCAGCGGAGTGATCGGGGACGAGATCGGACTGATCCTCTGACGGTGTCGTTTTTTTAATCCCCCAACCGGCCCATGCCACCGTTAGCGTCACGATGGGGCTGAGCCAGCAGAAGAAAGCGAAGGGGAGGTAAACCAGCGTCGGCACTCCGAGGATCGACGCCTGAGTGGCGCCGCAGGTATTCCACGGCACCAGCACCGACGTGGCCGTGCCGCCGTCTTCGAGCGTGCGGCTCAGCAGCCGAGGCTGCAAACCGTTGCGCCGGAACGCCCCGATGAACATCTTGCCGGGCACCACGATCGACATATACTGGTCGCCGGAAGTCAGGTTGAAAAGCAGGCAGCTCCCCGTGGCCGTGGTGACCAGTCCCCCCGCCGAGCGGACGCGGCTGAGGATGGCGTCGGTGATGCGCTCCAGGAAATGGCCCGCCTCCATCACGCCGCCGAAAACCATCGCCGTGATAATAAGCCAAACGGTATTGAGCATTCCCGCCATGCCGCCCGTGGCGAGCAGCTTGTCCACCGCTGCGTCGCCCGTCTGCGGCTCCGTCGCCCCATACAGCGAGCGGGTCAGCACCTCGTAGGCACTCCCTAAGGTCAGGTCGCCGCCGGGCGCGAGCGTCGCCAGCAACTCCTGCTGGAAAACCGCGGCCGCCAGTACGGCCAGCAGCGAGCCGATCATCAGCACCGGAACGGCGGGTATCTTTTTCACGATCATAAAGACGACCAGCACCGGGATCATTAGCAGCAGGGGGCTGATATGGTAAGTCCGGGCGATTGTCTGCTGGAAAGTGTCGACGCCGGAAGCCGCCCCGGAACCTCCCCCGGCGGTCAGGGTCAGCACGGTGAATGCCGCGAGCGCCAGCAGGATGGAGGGCACGGTGGTCTGCATCATGTAGCGGATGTGGACGAAGAGGTCTGTCCCGGTCACGGCGGAGGCGAGGTTGGTGGTGTCGCTTAACGGCGACACCTTGTCCCCGAAATAGGCTCCGGATATAATGGCCCCGGCGGTCATGGCCATATCGAATCCGAGCGCCTGTCCGATCCCGATTAGTGCGACGCCGATGGTGGCGATCGTCGACCACGAGCTGCCCGTTGCGATGGACACGGCGGCCAAGATCACCACGCAGGCGGGTAGAAAGTAGTCGGGCCGGAGGATGTCCAGCCCGTAATAGATCATGGTGGGGATCACTCCGCTGACCATCCAGCTGCCGGAGAGCATCCCGACCATCAGCAGGATCAGGATGGCGGGCAGCGAGGCGCTGATGGTGTGCACCATGCCTTGCATGATGTCGGCCCACCGGACGCGGTTATAGACGGCGATACCGACGCCGACGGCCGAAGCGATGAGCAGCGAGAGCTGGTTGGCGCCGGCGAGGGCGTCCGCCCCGGTGCCGAGTACGGTGGTCATGATAAGCCCCAGCAGGACGAGGATCGGGATAACGGACTGGAGGATGGTGGGCTGTCGCTGGGTCATTGGGCGCTTGTGGAACGGTGTATTAGTAATCGAACCGCAAAATTAGAACTTTTCTATTTAATAACCGTCCGGTTTATTTGTATGTACCCGCACCGCACTATCGCTTTCTTGAAAGAAAGCTCCGCAAAGAACTTTCGAGGATGCTTGCGCATCCTAAATCTATCACAGCCTCACTTTTGGCGCAACGGGTGGGGCCGGAGCCAGCGGAGCCAAAACAAGCGCAGCGCAGTTGCGGCCCTCCGCCGGGGGTGGCTCCGGGCCGGCCGCTGGCGCGGGAACTTTGGGTAAACACAGCCCGGAAGCCCAACGGACCCGCTTTTTACAAAAAGCGGCAGTGCGGTGCGGGTACATACAAA
>JAJBVQ010000118.1 GCA_020859745.1 Rikenellaceae bacterium | reverse complement strand
CATTAAAAATAAAACAAAACGCTCATTCCCTTCTTATTGTCACTGACAATATGTAAATTTGATGTATATAATCCAGATTACACCAAACCCTCAATCATGATGAAAAAACTCATTGCAACCGCCGCGCTTTTGTGCGGCCTGTGTACTGCCGTATCCGCGCAGACTACGATGCCGTACGCCAAGATGCTCTCTCTGACCAAAGAACAACTCAAAGAAGGCAAATTCAAATACGACGATTTCCGGAACCAGTACATCCTGCGCAAAGGCAACGGATGGAACACAGCCTCGAATATCCTGAGCGGCCTAAACGGACAGTCCGCCGATATCCGCCCCCACCCGGACGACTACCAGATCACGATACAGGACGGCGCCGACGGGGAGGTTGCGTGGGTCGACGTGCTTTTCTACAAAGACGAGACTTACCACCAACTGCTCACCTGGGCCCAGGACAACGGGGCCGACCTGCTCGAAACCACTTCGGGAAAGCTCACCAAACACCAATTCAATTACGAAGACTATAACCTCGAGCTGACCCTGTACGTCAATGGCGTCCAAACCACGACGCGGAATACCGCAGCCGCAGCCAAAACCCTCGACCAGTCGTACAACACCTACCATTTCACAATCTTCACCAAAAATCCGCCCGCATCGGACTACCTGACCAAAGAGGCGGCCAAACAGGCAAAACGCGACGCCAAAGGCAAAAAGAAAAAAAGCGTCGACGACCTGATGTAGTTTTCCGGCCTATGCCCGGCACGAGGCCGTTTCCCAATCTACGGAAACGGCCTCGTTTTATCCCCGTCCTTAACGGCAAATTAACACGGGATGCCTATCTTTGAACGATCCATTAAAAACATCCAATGAAAAAAGCATTACTCCTGCTGCTCCTCTTTGCGGGCCTCGCCTGCCGCGCCAGCGAACGCCCCAAGTACATCTTCTACTTCATCGGCGACGGCATGGGGCACAACGCCCTGGCCCTGACCGAAGCCTGCCTGGCCTCCGAACAAGGCGACAGCATCGGCTTCGGCGCCCTCCGCTTCACGCAATTTCCCGTCACAGGCTTTGCCACCACCTGGTGCGCCAACCGCCGCACCACCGACTCGGCGGCAGCCGGAACCGCGCTGGCTTCCGACCGAAAGACCTCGGTCGGGACGATCGGCATGAATGCGGAACGCACCGAACCGATACACAGCATCGCCGTGGCCGCCAAAGAGAAGGGGATGCGCAGCGGCGTAGCCACCTCCGTGAGCATCGACCATGCCACTCCGGCCAGCTTTTACGCCCACCAACCCACCCGCAACATGTATTACGAGATCGGCACGGACGCTCCCGCAGCCGGGCTCGACCTCTATGCCGGATCGGGATTCCTCAAGCCGGAGCCGAAGCGGCAGGCTTCCCTGTACGACGCGTTGGCCAAAGCCGGCTACAAGATCACCCGAGGTGACAACGAGATCGCCGGGAAACGGGCCGTGCTGATGCAAACCGAGGGAGCCAACCCCGCCAACCTGCCGCTGGCCATCGACCGCACGCCGGGCGACCTGACCCTGCCGGCTATCACCCGCCGCGCGATCGACTTCCTGATGAAAGACGGAGGCGTCAGAAAGGGATTTTTCCTGATGGTCGAAGGGGGCCAGATCGACTGGGCTGCCCATAACAACGACGCCGCCTCGCTGGTACAGGAGGTCAAAGACTTCGACTCGGCGATCTGCGTGGCGCTGGACTTTTACCGCGAACATCCGGAACAGACGCTGATCGTCGTGACCGCCGACCACGAAACGGGAGGCCTCGTGCTGGGACGCGACAACTTAGGCTATGACACCTATTTCGGCCTCCTTTCGGCCCAGAAATGCTCGAAAGGGGCGCTGAAAGAGGCGATCGAAGCGGCAGCGGACTGGAACGCGGCCAAAACGCTGCTCGGCGAAAAGATGGGCTTCGGCGCGCAGATCGCCGTAACGCCGCAAGAGTGGGCTGAACTGGAAGAGGCTTACGCGAAACAGCCCGGTAAAACCGCCGACAAGGTGGTGGAGATACTGGCCCGCCACACGGGCGCAGGCTGGACCACAGGCAGCCATACGGCGACCTATGTGCCTGTCTTTGCGATCGGTGCGTCGTCGGAACTGTTCAACGGACGGCAGGACAATACCGGGATCGCCGCCGGTTTGAGAAAACTGATCGAAGGAGAGTAAAAATTTCGTTTTTCCCGCCGATTTTCGCCGCCCGGATTTTGAAATGATGTAAAAATTGCGTTACTTTATAGAGAATTTAAAACCTAACGCCTATGAATACCATCACTTTCAACGAGCTGCGGCGGATCAAAGACAGCCTGCCCAGCGGTAGCATGCAGCGTATTGCGGACGAACTGGGCATAGAGGTGGACACCGTCCGCAACTATTTCGGCGGGACACATTACAAATCGGGCGAAGGAACTCCATCGGGACTGCATATCGAGCAGGGGCCGGACGGCGGCATCGTCACCCTCGACGACAGGACCATCCTCGACAAGGCGCTCTCGCTGCTGGGGCAACAGTAACTTCATCATAACTTTCAGGATTTCAAAAAACGAAACGATCGGTCAGTTTCCCGTCCCGTTAGCGGGAATAAGGCGGGAAGGACATAACGACACAACCGGATAATTTTCGGGACACGGAACCATTTGCATGATCTTTGCATTTGGTTCCGTTCGGTATATATTATACAACACAACTAAAACTATTTGTTATGAAAAAACTATTTTTAAGCCTGCTGATCGGGATGGCTTTGTACGCCACCTCCTGCGCCAACGGTAAACCGGTTGCCAGACAGGTCTCGGACCTGCCCGCAACCGCCCAGAGCTTCCTGAAAAAACATTTTTCGACCGTGAACGTCGACCAGGTACTCGAGAACCACTCCAGCGACGAAAAATACGAAGTCAAGCTCGCCGGCGGCGGGGAGATCGAATTCGACAAAAACGGCAACTGGACCAAGATCGACTGCCAGCGCAACGCCATTCCCGAATCGGTCGTGCCCGCTAAGATTCTTCAATACGTGAAACAAAATTACCCGAACCATTTCGTCTCCTCGATCGACAAAGAGGACGGAGGTTATGACGTGGAGGTACGGGACATGGGCCTGAAGCACGACATCGACCTGAAATTCAACGGACGGTACGAATTCATGCGGATCGACTAATCCTTCCCCCTCACATCTTTTTTAAACGGCTGCGGCACCCGGCATGGTACCGCAGCCGCGCTTTTTTTGCTACTTTTGCTTTGACACTAAGTCACCCCTTTCGATGCTGACCATTCTAATCACCCTTTTCTTGATCGGCTACCTGTGCATCGCGCTGGAGCATCCCCTGAAGATCGACAAAGCCGCCACGGCGCTGATCACGGCCACCGCGGCCTGGATCATCTACATGCTGCTGGCTCCCGAGATCGTCCCGGGGACGCGGGGTTTCGAGTTTTTCCTCGAAGAGAACCCGTCGCTGGCCTCCCTGCCCCTGCACGAACAGGCGGTGCACTACGTGCAGCATATCCAGATCATCGGCAGCCTGGGCGACATCGCCGAGATCCTCTTCTTCCTGATCAGCGCCATGACCATCGTGGAGCTGATCGACGTCCACGGGGGCTTCAATATCATCACCAACCGGATCACCACGCGCCGCAAGAGGCGCCTGCTCTGGATCATCGGGACGATCACCTTTTTCATGTCGGCCACGCTCGACAACCTGACCACCTCGATCGTCATGATCGCCCTGCTGCGCAAGATCATCGGCAACTACAAGGAGCGCTGGCTGTTCGCCGGGATCATCATCATCGCGGCGAACAGCGGCGGGGCCTGGTCGCCGATCGGGGACGTGACCACGATCATGCTTTGGGTGCGGGGCAACGTGACCACCGCCGGACTTATCCCGAACCTGTTCCTGCCCTGTTTCGTATCGTTCGCTATCCCGGTGCTGATCGCCCAACGGTGGCTCCACGGCGACGTTACGCCAGCCTCGCCCCACAAACTGGCGGCCGTGCAGGTGCGGGACGGCGAGGTGAGCTATTTCACGAACGTGGAAGGCAAGACGGCTATTTCGGAGCGGGAACGGCTCTCGATCCTGCTCCTGGGGGTGGGTTGCCTGCTGTTCGTCCCGGTGTTCAAAACGATCACCCACCTGCCGCCGTTCATGGGCATCCTCGGCGCGCTGGGGGTCATGTGGCTCTATACGGAGGTGATGTCTAAGCCGAAAAACGAGATGCCGGAAGCGGACAAACTGCGCATTCCGGAAGTCCTGCGCCGGATAGACACGCCGAAGATCCTCGT
>JAJBVQ010000018.1 GCA_020859745.1 Rikenellaceae bacterium | reverse complement strand
GCCTTGACCTTGGTGCGGGTGGCGTTCTCCTGCACCGGGCCGATCGTGGGGACGGTATTGGTGAAATCGACGCAGGGGGCCATCTGGGAGCCGATCTTCACAATGCTGGCTTTCTCGGCGGCCTTCGCGCTGCCGTTCACGATCTTCGCCTTCTTCCCGTCGCTGCTCAAGAACCTGCCCAAGTCGGGCGGATGGCTAAACTCGGTGAAGGTGGTGCTGGGCTTTATCGAGCTGGCGCTGGGCCTCAAGTTCCTGAGCGTGGCCGACCAGACCTACCACTGGGGTTTGCTGGACCGCGAGGTCTATATCGCCCTGTGGGTCGTGATCTTCACCTTGCTGGGCTTCTACCTGCTGGGCAAGATCAAGTTCGCGCACGACAGCGACACGAAATACGTGAGCGTGAAACGGCTCTTCCTGTCGATCATCACCTTCGCGTTCGTGGTCTACCTGGTACCGGGGATGTTCGGGGCACCGCTCAAGGCGCTGAGCGGCTACCTGCCGCCGATCTCGACACTGGACTTCAACCTGGCGGCCAATAACGGGGGAGGTTCATCCGCCGCCGGGGCCGTTTCGTCGCTCGACCGCTCGAAGATCGAGGGGGGAGCGCCGAAGTTCAGCGATTTCCTGCACCTGCCGCACGGGCTGGAAGGTTTCTTCGACTATGACGAGGGAATGGAATATGCCAAAGCGGTGGGCAAGCCGGTGTTCCTCGATTTCACGGGACACGGTTGCGTGAACTGCCGCGAGATGGAGGCGAACGTGTGGAGCGACCCGACGGTGCAGAAGCTGCTGCGGGACAATTATGTGATCATCGCGCTCTACGTGGACGACAAAAAGCAACTGCCGGAGGAGGATTGGGTGACCACGCCGGACGGCAAGGTGCGCAAGACGCTGGGCAAGATCAACGCGACGTTCCAGATCGAACGGTTCGGGATCAACGCGCAGCCGTACTACGTGCTGCTGGACAACGAGGGACAGCCGCTGGTGACGCCGCGTTCGTATGACCTGAATGTCAATGGATTCATCAATTTCCTGGAATCGGGGCTGAAGGCTTACAAGGCGCTGCCGCAGTCGGCCAAGTAAAACGGTCTTGCTATATTTAAAAAAGAGAGGGACAAACAGAAAATCTGTTTGTCCCTCTTCTTTTATTACCGCTGCGCGGAATTTCGGAACCGGAAGCCGTTCGCGGAATTGAATACAGCGGCATTCCGCCGGGACAAGGCCCGGTAAAGCAATGCGGATAAAAAGGGAAATGCCGGGTAAATGCTTGGAGGCACCGCACCGGAAAGCCGTTGCCGCGGTTCGTTGTACCCTCGGGAGTCACCGTGTCGAAATTGAAAAGCGGACGCACAGCATTCACGCCGCTCGCCGCCGGTGAGCCCGACCAGATCGACCCCTCGCCGCCGGGGTTCCCCAGCGCGCCCGTCGCGTTGTTGCGGTAGCCCGGGGCCTGTCGTATCGCACGGCCTCTATCCCTAAAGCCTGCGCGGAACCAACTGCGCAGGCAGAAACATTACCGGCGACCCATCGAGAGCCGCCGGCGGACCGCTGAATTTACCCTTTCACCCTGCCCGCAGCCACGCGAAGGAGCCGCGAACACTCCGGAACAGGCATTCCCCGTACCCTATTCCACAATAATCTCATCCATAAAAGCGAACGCCTTGCTGCCCGCGCCCAGATGCCACGGCGGGCATATCCCCACACCGTCCGTCACCACCTTCACGTAGCGTCCCTTCCGGCCTATCGCGCTCGAAAAATCGCGCGATCCCACCGCCACCGACCGGTCCACCTCCGGCTGCGACTGCATCCCCGCGGGATGGTAATCCACCCCGTCCGACGAGACGTAGAACGTTACCTTTTTCGGGAAGAAAATCCAGTCCGTCAGGGTTTGCAGGTAGGTCGCCGTCACTTTGGCGATCTCCCGCTCCGACCCTAAGTCCACCACCGCCTCGAACTGCGGTGCGTCCCACCCCAGCCACTGGATCTTGTAGTCGTTGCTGCCGTGTATACCGTTCGTCAGTATCTTGTCCGCATCCCGGTTGTATTTCGGGTGCGGAGCCGGGGAGAGCGTCACCGGCTTTTCGAAACTCAGGTTCCCCTCCTGCCGCACGACCGAGATGCGGCTCATCATCTCCAGGTACTCGTCCGGCGTGGTGTGCCACTCCGACAGGCGCGTGACCCCCTCCTGCTTGCACAGCGCCACGAAAGCCTCCAGCTTTTTCGTGTACTCCGGATTGGTCTTCCACGAGCCGTCCGCAGCCTTCACATAGATACCGTGCGGCCCGTAGGGGTCGAGCTTCGTCTGCTCCAACTCCGCGTAACGCAGTGATTGCCGCGCGATCCTCACCCTTTCCAGATACTCCGGCTGCTTATTCACCGCCGCTTCAGCCCGCTCGAAACAACCCTCGTAGATCGCCAGATTCTCCGGCGACAGGTAGCTGTCCGCCCCGTCAGTCGGCGCGCCGAAAATGCTCAGCCCTTTCCCGCTTTGGATAAGATTGTTGGTAATCAGGTTGATATACTCCTTGATATGCACTCCCGCCGGGCCGTAGTAGCCGTTCAGGAAGTCGTTCATCAGCGAATCGGCATTGGCCGAAGGGTTCCACATCAGTTTGGAGATCAGGTAGGCCCGCAGGTCGGCGAACTCGCCGCCCACCTCGCGGTTCCCCTGCTCGAACATCGCCACCACGTTGTTGTCCACGAAGTACCGGATATTCGGCTGCAAGGTATGGAAATTCGGGAACGGGCTGACCAGATTCTTGAACTGGATCACGTAGTCCCACACCAGGATATTGTCGGTCAGCGCCGCCCACTCCTCCATGTCGCGGCGGAACGACGCGCTGGTCGAATCGGTGGCGATCGGCTGGCTGCGGTTGCACTCGATATTGCAGAACATAATGTTCACGTTCTCACGCGGCTTGGTCACCTTCGGCGCGGCCCGCGAATACTGGTAGGCCAGCGTCGAGATCACCTTGTCCGGGAACCGTTCGGCCACCTTATTGACGAAACGGATTACGCTGCCGGTCGGACTGCCCTCGATGGAGTCCGCCTCGGCGCACAGCGGGCACTGGCAGTAGCCGAAATTGTCGTTCGAGCTGACCGACCAGTATTTGGCCTCCGGTTTGGCGGCCATCGCTTCGGCGAGGTTATCGCACATGATCTCCAGCACCGCCGGGTTCGACAGGCAGGGCTGCGTGGTCGCGCGGCTGCCGCCCACCAAAGCGAAGTATTCCGGATGGGTCTTGAAATACTCTTCCGCCGGCAGCAGCTGTCCGAAGCTGTGGCACCAGAAACCCCAGTCGGGCTTACCGCCCGTCGAGTCGTGGCTCAGCTTGTGCCAGTCGATGTAGCCCTGGTCATTCGTTCCCCGGTAATGGGTATCGCGGAAAGTGATGACCGGCACCTGGCGGTCGTAGATATGTTCCGGCAGGGTCACCTTCTCCCGTTGCGGGATAACCTCGACAGCCGCTGAATATTTCCGGCAGCCGAGATAGTCGTCCAACAGGGTGTACATCCCGTTCATCGTCCCGCGCGGAGTGCCTCCCTGAATGTTGATCCGTTTGCCGTCGGTGAAGATCACAAATCCATCACTCCCCAGGTCGGCAAGTTTCGAGGTGTCAGCTCCGAAAACGATTTCACGCCCTCCGGCGGATGCTTCAGAGGCGGTCACGATGGGCAACTCGGCCTGCGAAATTTGCCGGAAATAGGCTTGGAAACGTTCGGCCGTCAGCCGCGTCAGGCTGTCGGCATCGGCGGCCACCACGATGCGGTAATCGCTCCGGCCTTTATCGGCCAGTTTGAGGGTGTCGCCGCAGGAGCTGAGCATCAACGCGGCTCCCAGCAGGGCAAAAATGGTTTTCATCGGTATCGTTCAGGTTGGTTATGCGTTCGTGAGGTTCGTTTATGGGTAATTCGTGCGGGGCTTCCGGGCACTTAGCCACTCGTTCTATGGGATTCGCCCTTCGGCTGGGAGGGCTCAGCTATCCGCTCGGTCAGACCCGGGCCGCTGCCTGCGGGCGACCGCCTGTGGGAATGAGCAACGAAGCCCTTGGCGTAGTTGCGGCTTCCCGCCGGGGGAGGCGGTCGCCGCCCGTTGCCACGGAGGCTTAAATTACTAGCTCTCTCGTTTTTAGGCCGGCTTCGCCCATCTACGGTCGGTGCCCGCAGCCTGCGGCGGCTCAACGAGCATAGCGAGTTGCAGCCCTCTGCCCCGGGAGGCTGCGGGCCGGCCGCGAACGCGGGATCATAGTGCGATACTCTCCCGTATCATCTCCCCCGCCCGCGGCCC
>JAJBVQ010000147.1 GCA_020859745.1 Rikenellaceae bacterium | reverse complement strand
CCAACTCGCGCGTGAACCGCCCTTCGGCAACCGCCCGCACCCCCTCCTTGTAGCATTCGCATACCCGGCGCACATACTCGCCCGACCGCGCACGCCCCTCGATCTTCAGTACCCGCACCCCCGCTTCCAGCATCTTGTCCAGAAACTCGATCGTGCAGAGGTCTTTCGGCGACATAATATGCTCGTTGTCGATAACGAGTTGCATCCCCGTTTCGACATCCTCGACCCGGTACGATCGCCGGCACAGCTGCCTGCAAGCTCCCCGGTTGGCCGACTTCCACGCCTCGTGCAGGCTCAGGTAGCACTTCCCGGAGGTGGCCATACAAAGCGCTCCGTGTGCGAACATCTCGATCCGCACCCGCTCGCCGCGCGGCCCGCGAATATCGCGCTCCGCGATCCGGTCATAGATATGCCGCACCTTGTCGAGGGTCAGCTCCCGCGCCAGCACCACCACGTCGGCGTACTGCGCGTAGAACGCCACCGCCTCTGTGTTGCTGATATTGAGCTGCGTGGAGATATGCACCTCCACCCCCTGTTCCCACGCGTAGTTCATGGCCGCCTGATCGGCGATGATCATGGCATCGACCCCTTCTAGTTTCGCCCGATCGACCACCTGTTTCATATACGGAATGTCCTCATCGAAAAGCACCGTATTGAGGGTCAGGTAGGTTTTGATCCCGTGCTCGCGGCAGGTCTGCACGATCTGCGCCAGATCGTCGAGCGTGAAATTCACGCTCGACCCGGAGCGCATATTAAGCCCCTGCACGCCGAAATAGACGGAGTCGGCGCCGCCCTGAATGGCGCCTTGCAACGACTCCCACGACCCGACGGGACACATTACTTCGACCTCGGTAGGTTGTATCATTATTTTTATCTGTCTTTGCTGTGTAACAGTATACGTGCTTATTATCCCGTATCTGGAATCTGGAAAATTTCTTACCACTTGAGCCGGTTTGACGTCCTGATCCGGGCAATGCTTTAGCGGAGTGCCCGCGGCACCGGGGGGTCGTGTCTTTTTCCGATCAAGGGCATTCCAGAGCCTCGACTTGAAAGAAGATAGGCCCCGCGGCTTTAGTTTTCACTTGAGCCGGGCTGATTTCCTGATGCGGCCGTTGCCCGGACGGAGTGCCCGCGGCACCACCGGCAATCCAGACGCGGTGCCGTTTTCTTTCTGCGGTTCGCAGAACCGCGCGGGCCGGACGCCTCCCCTCGGGAGGCCCGCAACCCTCACAAGTTCGGGGCGAGCATCCCGGGCGTCCGAACTATCCACTTCCGAGGGAACTCTTTAGCGGGGCCAATTTTATGTAGTGCGGCGGAGCCGCCAGCCCGGAGCCACCCCCGGCGGAGGGCTGCCTTTGGGGCCTTGCAAGCCCTCACAAAAGCCCCAACGGGGCCCCTCGCTGGCTCCGGACTTCGATGGGAGGCGGTCGCCGCCCGCTGTCGCGGGACGATTTTCGTCAGACGCATGGTGCGCTTGCTCGTGCCGAGCGTGAGGCTGTAATTAGCCCAGGATTGCGGCCTTCACAAGGGAGGCGTCTGATTCGCCCATTAATGCAGGAACGATTTTCGACCCTCCGCCCGGCGAGGCTGGGACCACCCGCTAACGCGGGGACTTGTCCTCGGCGGGCTCCCTCTCCCGCCGATTTGGGGTATTTACAGCCCCCGGCGGAGTCGCCGAAGCGACCGCCCGAGCCCACCGCTACCGCGGAATCCTACAAGTCGATCATTTCCACGCGCCGCTGGTGGCGCCCCCCGTCGAACTCGGCCTCGAAAAAGGCGTCGAGGATAGCCGCCGCCTGCGCTTCGGTCAGGAACCGGGCCGGCAGCGAGCATACATTGGCATCGTTATGCTGACGCGCCAGTGCCGCAATTTCAGGACACCAGCAGACGGCGGCCCGCACCTTCGGGTGCTTATTGAGCGCCATGCTGATGCCGTTTGCACTGCCGCAGAGCGAAACGCCGAGGTCGCACCGCCCTTCGGCCACTGCGCGGCCGAGGGCGTGCGCGTAAACGGGATAATCGACGCTCTCCTCGCTGTGTGTGCCGAGGTCGTTGACGGCGTATCCTTTGGAAAGGAGGTACCCGGCGACGAACTCTTTCAGGCAGTATCCGGCGTGGTCGCTGGCGATGGCGACGTTAAAGGTTTTCATAGAAGTCTCTCTTTTGATTTTTCAACGCCGCCAAAGTTACGATTATTTTGCGGGATTGCCGACGCAGGCAGCCACCTCGGGGGCTTGCTCTTCCTGAAAACAGTAGGTTCCGGAAACGTTTTCGTAGCTGTAAGGCACGTACTGCATCACCTGTAGAGCCACGAACCGTCCGTCTTTGGAGCGTTGCACGTCGAGGCGCACGGGGCCGCTCTCTTTGCGTCGCGCGGTGCGGATCTCGTCGAATTTCCCTTCCTCGATCAACCGGACGAGCTCGTCGCCGGAGAGGGCTTCGAAGTATAGGGTATGGCTTTTCACGGGACTTTTGGTCGGCAGGTAGATGGTCTCCTTACCGCCGACGAAGAGCTTAAGGACGCCGACGATCATCGCGGCGAAACCGCCGACGGCGCAGACCATATAAAGCGAAGACGAGGTGTCGGGAATGGTGGTGGAAAGCAGGTAGAGTGCGATCCCGGCGATTATCATGCCGAAGCCCGCAACGGCGGCTTTGCCGCTCCTTCGTTTGGCGATCAATGACTCTACGGTGGTTGTATTTACTTGTGCTGACATGATTTCGTGATTTTTAAATGGTTCGGTTTTATTTAAGTCCCCAACAGGGACTGCCGCTTTTTGAATAAAGCGGGCTCCGGGTTGTATTCGTTCATGCCGGAGCCAGCGGGGGCAAAACCGTAGGTTGCAGCCCTCCGCCCGGGGTGGCTCCGGCCTGCGCGGCTCGCAACGCTCGCCGCCCAAACCTGACAACCCGCTTTGTTCACAAAGAGAACGATACCCTCCAAAGAGGTAATAATAAACCGAACGATTTAGATCACGATACGGCGCAGGGCGTAGATAAAGCCGTCGCCCGGCCGCGAAACAGATATGGCTCCGCCGCAGGAAGCCCCGCACAGCGAGGCCCGCCACGAAGCGAACGAACGGGCGGAAGACTCGCGCCCCAGATAAGACAGGAAAATATCGGCGGCCTGGAAGACCGGGCTCGACAACTCGCGCCGCAGGCCCGTCAGCCAGGAGCAGCGCACGCCGCTGTTCGCCCCGCCTGCCGTACGTCCCGACAGGGAAACAGGGTCCGTAGACGGCGCCACATACCACGTATAGCTATCCTGCAAAGCCAGGTCCGACGACCCGCCGTCGGCCACCTCGACCCTCGGAGTTCCCTCCGGGACACCGCCTGCACGCGCATATCCTCTCTCCGCCGAAAAGTGAACCACTCCGGCAGACAGCAGCAAGACTGTGAAGAACACAGACAGATATGCCATCAAACGTCGCATCGTCGTAAAGATAGGGAAAATCCCTGAACGGGAAAAACTTACGCCTTGTCTCCCGGCAAAAAAGATACCAAAGGCCACAGCATCCTCCCCTCGCGCCAACGGCGCACAAAGCAGAGCCGGTACGGCACATGGCGGTCCAGCCGTTTCAGGGCCGTAATCCGTCCGTCCGCCCATCGCAGGGCGCGGAACCAAACGTAAGCCCAGAAAAGGCCCTCCAAGGTTCCGATCAGGATATCCATCGGATAATGAACCCCCAGGTAAATACGGCTATAGGACACAATACCGGCCCAACAGAACATCATCCACGTGAACCAACGCCGCCGGATAAGCAGCGAGGAGAGCAGCGCCAGCCCGAAGCAGTTCGCCGCGTGCGAGGATACCGTCCCGTACGCTCCCCCCACGTAGCCGTTGACCGTATGCACATCCTCCATGATCGGAGCGAAATGAGTCGGCCGCGACTTGGGCAGGTACTCCTTCGCCAGGGAAGCGGTCTGGTCGACGCAGGTGACCAACAGCGGCACCGCCAGCGCGAAGAGCACTAGCGAGCGCAGCCCCAACCGCGCGTAAACCAACCACAGGATGCAGATATAGAACGGCACCCAGGTGAGCTTGCCGGATATCACATACATAATCTGGTCTATCACCGAACCTCCGTCGAAGTTCAGGGTGAGCAACAGATTCTGGTCGAACAGATAGGGAGTTATCATCGTATGACAAAGATAACATCCTTTTTACCTTCGTTGTTCTGCTTACGGACAAAAAAACGGACTTTACGAACAAAATCAGCGATTCCGCTAACCGATCGCTTTTCTGTACCTTCATTCTTTGTGTTTGAGGGTACTGTTCTCTTTGTGAACAACCGACGCTGCCGGCAAGCGCAGAGGGGGC
>JAJBVQ010000170.1 GCA_020859745.1 Rikenellaceae bacterium | reverse complement strand
AAATATCGGTGGTGGAGGCGGGGGAAATCTCCCCGGTGGCGGACCCGGAGTCGCTCAGCGAAAAACTGAACCGGATTTTGTCGGCGTAATTTTGGCGCTTTCTTTGGCGGCGGTCCCGAAAAATTTCCCTAACTTTGCGCCCTATGGGGCGTCTACCGGCTTCGGTTTTCCGGGGAGCGCTCTTTTTCAACGGCTTACAATTTAAATTCAACAATTTCGATAGCAATGGCAAACCAGAAGAAATTCATCACCTGCGACGGTAACTATGCCGCGGCGCATATCGCTTACATGTTCAGCGAGGTGGCGGCGATCTACCCGATCACCCCCAGTTCGACCATGGCGGAGTATGTGGACGAGTGGGCGGCCGCGGGCAAAAAGAACATTTTCGGCGAAACGGTCCGGGTGCAGGAGATGCAGTCGGAGGCCGGTGCGGCGGGGGCGGTGCACGGCTCGCTGCAGGCGGGGGCGCTGACGACCACTTACACGGCGTCGCAGGGCCTGCTGCTGATGATTCCGAATATGTATAAGATCGCCGGGGAGCTGTTGCCGGCGGTGTTCCACGTTTCGGCGCGGGCGTTGGCGGCGCAGGCGCTCTCCATTTTCGGGGACCATTCGGACGTCATGTCTGCGCGCCAGACGGGGTTCGCCATGCTGGCGAGCGGCTCGGTGCAGGAGGTGATGGATCTTTCGGCGGTGTCGCACCTGACGGCTATCAAGGGGCGGGTACCGTTCATCAATTTCTTCGACGGCTTCCGCACTTCGCACGAGATCCAGAAGATCGAGGAGTTCGATACGGAGACGCTGAAAGGGCTGGTGGATATGGACGCGCTCAAAGAGTTCCGCGAGCGGGCTTTGAATCCGGAGCACCCGGTTACGCGCGGGACGGCGCAGAACCCGGACATCTATTTCCAGAGCCGCGAGGCGGCCAATCGGTTCTACGACGCCATTCCGGATATGGTCAATGACTATATGGGCAAAATTTCGGCCATTACGGGGCGCACGTACAAGCCGTTCGACTACTACGGGGATCCGGAGGCGACCAATGTGGTGATCGCTATGGGTTCGGTGACGGAGACGATTAAGGAGGTGATCGACATGCTGCGGGCGAAGGGCGAAAAGGTGGGGTTGATCTCTGTACACCTGTACCGTCCGTTCAGCGCGAAGTACTTTATGCAGGCGGTGCCGAAGAGCGTGAAGCGGATCTGCGTGCTGGATCGCACGAAGGAGCCGGGGGCCAATGGCGACCCGCTCTACCTGGATGTGCTGGAGGTGTTCGCCAACAGCGGGATGCCGTGCAATGAGCGGCCGGTTATCGTCGGGGGGCGGTATGGTCTCTCTTCGAAGGACACGACGCCGGCGCAGATGATCGCGGTGTTCGAGAATCTGGCTATGAACGAGCCGAAGAATCAGTTTACGGTGGGGATCGTGGACGATGTGACGTTCAAGTCGCTGCCGGTGGGCGAGGAGGTTAGTGTGGGGCATGGGTCTACCTATGAGGCGCGGTTTATCGGTTTGGGGTCTGACGGGACTGTGGGGGCCAACAAGAACTCGATCAAGATTATCGGGGGCTCTACCGATAAATACTGCCAGGCGTATTTCTCGTACGACTCGAAGAAGTCGGGGGGGTATACCAGCTCGCACCTGCGTTTCGGGGACGAGCCGATCCGGTCGACTTACCTGGTGACGACGCCGAATTTTGTGGCGTGCCATGTGCCGTCGTATCTGGGCAAGTATGACCTGCTGAAGGGCCTCAAAGATGGGGGGACGTTCCTGCTGAATGCGGTGTGGGACGAGGAGACGACCAAAAAGCACCTGCCGGACGATATGAAAAAATATCTGGCGGAGCACCATATCAATTTCTACATCATCAATGCGACGAAGATCGCTGCGGAATTGGGCTTGGGCTCGCGCACGAATACGATCATGCAGTCGGCGTTCTTCAAGGTTTCCGAGGTCATTCCGTACGACAAGGCGGTCGAGGAGATGAAGAAGGCGATCTACAAGTCGTACGGCAAGAAGGGCGAGGATATCGTCAACAAGAACTATGCGGCGGTCGATGCGGGGGGCAAGAATGTCGTGAAGGTGGAGGTGCCGGCGGAGTGGGCTTCCATTACGGTCGCTCCAAAGTCTGCGGACCCGTCGCGGCCGGAGTTCATTACGAAGATTGTGGATCCGATCAACGCTTTGGCGGGGGACGACCTGCCGGTATCTGCGTTCCTGGGGCGCGAGGACGGTACCTGGGAGGCGGGTACGGCGGCTTTCGAGAAGCGGGGGATCGCTGCGAATATCCCTGCCTGGCAGCCGGAAAACTGTATCCAGTGTAACCAGTGCGCGTATGTCTGTCCGCACGCTGCGATCCGTCCGTTCCTTTTGACGGACGCGGAGGCGGCTGCGGCTCCGGCCGGGACGCCGTTCATCCAAGGGAACGGGGCCTTGAAGGAGTACAAGTTCAAGATCCAGGTGACGCCGCTCGACTGTACGGGCTGCGGCAACTGCGCGAACGTATGTCCGGCGCCGAAGAAGGCGCTGATCATGGAGCCGATGGAGGCGCTGCTGCCGGTCGAGGAGCCGAGGTGGGAGTACCTGCACAACAAGGTGGGGTACAAATCCACGGTGGTCGATAAGACCAAGACGGTGAAGAATTTGCAGTTCGCACAGCCGTTGTTCGAGTTCAGCGGCGCTTGCGCGGGGTGCGGCGAGACGCCGTATATTAAGTCGATTACGCAGTTGTTCGGCGAACGGATGATGATCGCCAATGCGACGGGCTGCTCTTCGATCTACGGGGGCTCGGCGCCGTCGACACCGTACTGCCGCGACTTGGCTTCGGGACATGGGCCGGCATGGGCGAACTCGCTGTTCGAGGACAATGCGGAGTTCGGCCTGGGGATCCATATCGGGGTCGAAAAGATGCGCGAACGGCTGGCGATCATTATGCGTGAAGCGATCGAGAAGTGCGATTGCTGCACGGACGAGATGAAGGCGGCGATGCAGGCGTGGATCGACGGCAAGGACAACGCGGCGGCTTCGATCGAAGCCACGAACAAGCTGTTGCCGCTGGTGGAGGCCTGCGGCTGCGACTATTGCAAGCAGATCGTGGAACTCAAGCAATATCTGGTTAAAAAATCGCAGTGGATCTTCGGTGGCGACGGCTGGGCCTATGACATCGGTTACGGTGGCCTGGACCATGTGCTGGCCTCGGGCGAGGATGTCAATGTGCTGGTGATGGACACGGAGGTTTACTCCAATACCGGGGGGCAGTCGTCGAAGGCTACACCGGTAGGGGCGGTGGCTAAGTTCGCTTCGTCGGGCAAGCGGATCCGCAAGAAGGATCTGGGCGCGATGGTGATGACCTACGGCTATGTCTATGTGGCGCAGGTGGCCATGGGGGCCAACCACAACCAGTATTTCCAGGCGATCAAGGAGGCTGAGGCGTTCCCGGGTCCGTCGCTGATCATCGCTTACGCGCCGTGTATCAACCACGGGAACAAGAACGGGATGGGTGTGTCGCAGCTGACGGAAAAACGCGCTGTGGAGTGCGGCTACTGGCACCTGTGGCGGTTCAACCCGCAGCTGGAAGCGGAGGGCAAGAATCCGTTCACGCTGGATTCCAAGGAGCCGGACTGGTCGAAGTTCCAGGATTTCATCCACCAGGAGGTGCGTTACACGTCGCTGCTGAAGGCTTTCCCGAACGAGGCGCAGGAGCTGTTCAACGCTTCGGAGGAGAATGCCAAGTGGCGCTATAACAGCTACAAGCGCTATGCGGCGATGCATTATCAGCCGGAAGCGGAAGCGGCCGAAGCCAAGGCGGCGGAGGTGAAGTAGACCGTTAATTGTTTCAGGGGCTTTCGGGCCTGATGATAGAAGGGCTGTCCGTAGGAGTACGGACGGCCTTTTTTGTGTGAGGTGGCGGCGGAGGTTTTGTTCGGGCTTGTTGGAGGCGGAAATTATCCCGGCGGGCACCCCCGAGGGGAACCGGACCGGGGCCGAACCCGGGTCGGCCAGTATTCGGTTTGTTATTGCGGTGGCTGAGGGCGTAAGCCCGATGACGCAGTTGGGTGTTGAACGGGAAGCGCAATTCGTTCGAGTCGTGCTTTTCGCTTTGCCGGCCTTGAACTGCGGTGCCTGCGGGCACGCCGGTGAGGCTGTAACAACCCCAAGCGGCCTGGCGCGGCTCAACATTAACACGGAAGACACGCCTTTCGGGTCGGAGCCTGCGGAGAACCGGAATAAGGCGGCGTATATCTCGGTCGGCAGGCCGATAAAACGGCCAACGGCCGCGCAGGCTGCGACCCGAAAACATATCTCCGGGCCGCCGCTGAACACGGGGCCTTTCTTCACGCC
>JAJBVQ010000040.1 GCA_020859745.1 Rikenellaceae bacterium | reverse complement strand
GTGTCGTGTTCTGGCTGTGCAATTTCTCGGGCGATCATGCGGATCTGGAGTTCTATGACGATGATTTCAACGGGGAGTACCACCAGTTAGGGTCGCGGGAGATGGCGTCGCTGCGCAGCGGTACCCATTTCTACCTGCCGCCATGGGGTTTCTATCTCTATTTTAATTAATCGTTCGGTTTTTCATTACCTCGTTGGAGGGTACTGTTCTTTCTGTGAACAGAAAGAACCAAAGAGCCGACGCAGCTGCCGAGCAGTTATCAAGTGAGCTTGAATGGCCGAGGCGCCAGGAGGAAGGCGAAGCCAAACTTTCGAGCGCATCCCGCTGGGATGCTCTAGTTGTAACTGCCCGCTTCTGCGGCGAGCGTAGCGAGCCGCGCGGGCCGACCCGAGTAGCGAAGCGGGAGCACAGCGGCTTGCCGCTGATGCCTCGCAAGCGCGAGGGAGACCGTAGGTCAACCCACCCCCGGCAAAGGCCTGCAACATCGCTTCGCTCATTTTGGCATCGCTGGCTCCGGCCTACGCAACCCAAAGCGGGTGATTGCGGAGTTTAAGGAGTAGCGCAGCTATCTCAAAAGTCTTTTGGGTATCTTTTCTGAAAAAAAGGTACGGTTCCATACAGCGGGTAGTGACAAAAACGAAGGAATAAATAAAAAAGGGGACATATGTCCCCTTTTGGCTTTCATCGTACCGCACATTCAAGCTCCGTATGGTGTACAGAGTGAGGGTGCAACTACTGATGACAAGTTGTGACGGCGCTTACTTGCCACAGGTGAGGAGGTCGTGATGGCACTCCCAGACCCGTGAGTTGAAGCGTCAGTTTACTTAAATACAAAACCCGTGCCACTGTATGCGGCACGGGTCGTTTTTTTGTCACACCGGAAGAATTAACCGAATTATCGCAACTGGCGTTCGATCTCTTCGACCTGCTGCCGGATGATCTTGTCGGTTTCGATGAGGTTCGGGATCGTTTTGCAGGCATGCAAAACCGTTGCGTGGTTTTTCCCGCCCAAGGCCGCTCCGATTCCGCACAACGGCGTCTTCGTGTGCTGCTTGCACAAATACATCGCGATCTGCCTCGCCTGCGCCACTTCGCGGGTGCGCTTGGCCGACAACAGAACTTCTTTTTCGATCTTCAGCGTCCGGCAGGTCAGTTCGATGATCGAATCGACCGTGATTTCCCGTGTTTCGATCTTGACGATATCCCGCATCACCGTCCGGGTCAGCTCCAGTGTGATGCGTTTCCCCAAAAGCCGCGAATGCGCCTCGAGCGAAGTCAACGCCCCTTCGATCTCCCGGACGTTCGCCTTGATATTCTGGGCAAGGAACTGAATCACGTCATCCCCCGCATCGAGTCCCATCTTCCGGCATTTGTGCCTGAGAATGTCGATCTTCGTAGCCAAATCCGGCGGCGTCAGCTGCGCGGACAATCCCCACTTGAACCGGGTAATCAGCCGTTCCTCGATGTCGGTCAACTCCACCGGCGGCCGGTCGGAAGTCAGAATAAGCTGCTTGCCCAGCATCCGTAAATGGCTGAAAATATTGAAGAATATATTCTGCGTCCCCGGTTTCCCCGCCAGCTCCTGGATGTCGTCGATAATCAGCACGTCGATCATCTGGTAGAACTGGATGAAATCGTTCAATTCACCCCGCCACGCCGCCGTCTGGAACTGGTTCTGGAAACGGTTGGAACTCACATACAGCACCTTGCATTCCGGATCCCGCTCCTTAATGGCCAGCCCTATCGCCTGTGCGATATGCGTTTTCCCAAGTCCCGAATTGCCGTAGATGAAAAGCGGGTTGAACGAAGTTTTCCCCGGCGCCACGCTGATCGAAATACCCGCCGACCTCGCCAGCCGGTTGCAGTCCCCCTCGATATGGTTCTCGAACGTCAGCTCCGGATTGAGCTGCGAGTCGAAAGTCACCTTCTTGATCCCCGGGATAATGAACGGGTTCTTGATCGTGGAGGTATCGGTCTGGTTATATAAGGAAGCGTTTCCGTTGGCATGCTGCTGCGCTGCCGGCGCAGTATTGGGAATGGCGTAATGCAGCCTGGTCTTCACCCCGAACTCTTCGCGGATGATCGGCCGGAGCATCGAAATATAGTTCTGCTCGATATATTGGACATGGCTCTGGTTCGGCACGCGGATACGAAGATTCTCCCCATCGAAACTCAGCGGTACCATGGGTTTGAACCATTTGACGAACTCATCGTCCGAAGTCTGACTTTTGATCAGGCTCAGGCAGTTCTGCCAAATAGCATCGTATTTCTCTTCTAAAATCTCGCCGGAGGCCATTTAATTCAAATTCGATAATTTTCGTTCGCCGCAAGCAACGGTTCGCCTCTTTCGGTCGTACAAAAGTGTGGAATAAATCGGAATAAAAAAAACGCTTCGGGATTGTTTTTTTTGATAGTTTGACTATGGGTTTTCGGGCTCCCGAGGCAATCGTTTGGTAATTGATATTTTAGGGATGATTGGGTGGATTTATAGTGTAAGTAAATATTTTCATGTTTTGTAAATCAGTTATTTATATAAAATAATAATCTTTTCGGATCGAAGGCCGGAGGTTCGGAATTTTGCAGAAAAACAAGTTCCGGCAGGGTTTGTCTCCGGCTATCTGACTGAGCAAATCATATGCCGGAAAAAAGGGGTTGTCTATCCGGGGAAAAGTATTAAATTTGTAAAGGATAATCACGCAGGATTTTACTTCAGACAGAAATAATAAATTTCACAATATTATGGAAAATAACGTGGACAAGATCGTGGCCGAGCGGGCCCAGCAATGGCTCGACGGCGGATATGACGAACAGACCAAGGCGGCTGTCCGGAAAATGTTGGAAAGCGACCCGAAGGAGCTGACGGAGTCGTTCTACCAGACGTTGGAGTTCGGTACGGGAGGCTTGCGGGGGATTATGGGTGTGGGGACCAACCGGATGAATGTCTATACGGTGGGGATGGCGACGCAGGGGTTGGCCAATTATCTTAAGAAATCGTTCCCCGGACAGGAGATCAAAGTGGCGGTGGCGCATGATTGCCGGAACAATAGCGACTTGTTCGCTAAAACGACGGCGGATGTTTTTGCGGCCAACGGGTTTACGGTTTACCTGTTCGACGCGCTCAGGCCGACGCCGGAGCTCAGTTTTGCAGTCCGGTACCTGCATTGCATGAGCGGTGTGGTGGTGACGGCTTCGCACAATCCGAAGGAGTATAACGGCTATAAGGCGTACTGGAATGACGGGGCGCAGGTGATCGCGCCGCACGATACCAATATTATCGACGAGGTCAATAAGATTTCGGATATTTCGCAGGTGCGTTTCAGCGGCGGGGAAGGGAAGATCATCTCTATCGGTGAAGATGTGGACAGGGCGTACCTGGATATGGTGGCGGGGTTATCGCTGTCGCCGGAGGCGGTGAAGGCGAACCGGGACATGAAGATCGTGTACACGCCGATTCACGGGACGGGGGTGCGGCTGGTGCCGGCGGCGCTCAAGCGGTATGGCTTTGAGAATGTAATCCACGTGCCGGAACAGGATGTGAACGACGGGAATTTCCCGACGGTGGTGTCGCCGAACCCGGAGGAGCCGTCGGCGCTGAAACTGGCGCTGGCGAAGGCGGATGAGGCGGGGGCGGACTTGGTGATTGCGACCGATCCGGATGCCGACCGTATCGGGATCGCGGTGCGGCAGGCGGCGGATGATGGCGGGGGGATGTTGTTGCTGAATGGGAACCAGACGGGGACGCTGCTGACCTATTACCTGCTGGAGCGGTGGAAGGAGCTGGGCAAACTGCATCCGAACGAGGGTAAGGAGTTTATCGTTAAAACCGTTGTTACTACCGAACTTATTGCTCGGATTGCGGCGTCTTTCGGGGTGGAGTGCTACGATGTGCTGACGGGCTTCAAGTTTATCGCGGCGGTGATCCGCGAGAACGAAGGGAAAAAACAGTTTATCGGCGGCGGCGAGGAGAGCTACGGCTTCCTGATCGGGGATGCCGTGCGGGACAAGGATGCGGTGGCGAGCGCTTCGCTGGTGGCCGAGTGCGCGGCGTGGGCCAAATTCACGGGGAAAGGCTCGCTGTTGGACCTGCTCAAGGAGATTTACGTGAAGTACGGGTTCTTCAAGGAGGGCTTGGTGTCGGTGGTGCGCAAGGGGCAGGAGGGGCAGCAGGAGATCCGGCAGATGATGGTTGATTTCAGGCATCAGCCGCCTAAGGAGCTTTGCGGCTCGCCTGTGGTGGAGGTAAGGGACTATCAGGGACAATATAAGATTGTCAATGGTGTGCGCGAGGCAATGGACCACTTGCCGAAGTCGGACGTGCTTCAGTTCGTGACGGAGGATTCGACGATCGTGTCGGTGCGGCCGAGCGGGACGGAGCCG
>JAJBVQ010000247.1 GCA_020859745.1 Rikenellaceae bacterium | reverse complement strand
CCCCGGCGTTTATCGCGGCTACGAAAGAAATGCGCATCGACCGCTCTTTGCTGGCAGGAATGACAGGGAAAGATACTTCGCTATTATTGACTTTCCCGATGGAATACCAGTGCGTCTACGACACGATTAATAAGGACTGGCCGGATATGACACCTAAACCGTGGGGAACACTTGCCATACCAACTACGTCTTTTGTTAGAGATGGCGGTGAGGCTGCTCTACAAAGAGAAGTCAGAGTAGAAGGAAATATAGATACCCCATATAATCCTTGGGCTAAATATCAGGATACGAAGCCCACTCGAATTTGGTACTATCTGGCTTTTATTAAGGAACAACCGGAATAAGCTGCCGCCGGGGGAGAATGTTTCGCAGGCCCTATGTCACAGCACCCCCTGCTCGACCATCGACCGCGCCACTTTCATAAAGCCCGCGATGTTCGCCCCGTTCATGTAGTTGATAAAGCCGTCCGCGCCGGTGCCGTACTCCACGCACGAGGCATGGATCGCCCCCATGATCTCCCGCAGCCGTGCATCCACCTCGGCCGCCGTCCAGTTCAGCTTCATCGCGTTCTGCGACATCTCCAGTCCCGACGTGGCCACCCCGCCCGCATTCACCGCCTTGCCGGGGCCGTACGGAATGCGGTGTTGCGCAAACACCTCGATCGCCTCCGGCGTACAGCCCATATTCGACACCTCCGCCGCATAACGCATGCCGTTTTCGACCAATAACGCCGCATCCACGCCGTCCAACTCATTCTGCGTCGCGCAAGGCATTGCGATATCGCACGCCACTTCCCACGGCTTACGCCCCGCCATGAAAGAGGCTTCCGACGGGAACGCGTCCGCAAACGGCGCGATCACGTCGTTGTTCGTAGCCCTCAGTTCCGGCATATAGTCGATCATCTCCCGCGAGAGTCCCTCCGGCACCGAAACATAACCGTCCGGCCCCGACAGGGTGATGACCTTCGCCCCCAGCTCCGTCGCCTTGAGCGCCACGCCCCATGCCACGTTGCCGAATCCCGACACGGCGATCCGTTTGCCCTCCAGTGTGTCACCGCCGTCGGCCAGCATCCGCTCGGTGAAATAGACCGCGCCGAACCCGGTTGCCTCCGGCCGGATCAGCGACCCGCCGTAGGTCATCCCCTTGCCGGTCAGCACCCCGGTATTCTCGTGCGCCAGCTTGCGGTACATCCCGTACAGGTAGCCGATCTCCCGGCTTCCTACGCCGATGTCTCCGGCCGGGACGTCGGTTTCCGGCCCGATATACCGCCAAAGCTCGGTCATAAAGGCCTGGCAGAAGCGCATGATCTCGCCGTCGCTCTTCCCTTTGGGGCTGAAATCCGACCCGCCTTTGGCGCCGCCCAGCGGCAGGGTGGTCAGCGCATTCTTGAAGATTTGCTCGAAACCCAGGAATTTCAGTATGCTGAGGTTCACCGAAGCGTGGAACCGCAACCCCCCTTTGTACGGCCCGATGGCGTTGTTGAACTGCACCCGGTAGCCGGTATTGACCTGCACCCGCCCCTTGTCATCGACCCACGGCACTTTGAAGGTATAGACCCGGTCGGGCTCGACCAGCCGCTCGGCGATGGCGAGGGCCTCGAATTCGGGATGTTCGTCGTAGATGTGCTCGACGGAGTGCATCACTTCGCCCACGGCCTGCAAATACTCGGTTTCGCCGGGGTGGCGGGCGCTGAGGCGGGCTAACAGTTCTGCGGTTTTCATAGCTGGGAAGATTTTAACAAAACCTTCTCCAAATGTAAAGAAAAACCGATAAATTTGTGTCTCAAAACCAAGACCTACCCATGAAAAAAATACTTATCGTCGGGGCCGGCGGACAGATCGGCTCGGAACTGACCACCCACCTGCGGGGCATCTACGGACAGCACAATGTGATCGCGGCGGACATTCACGGCGACCGCGAGGATAACGATTTCGTGCAGCTGGACGCGCTGGATGCCGAAGCGGTGGCCAAAGTGGTGCGCGAGGACAAGATCGACACGATCTTCAACCTGGTGGCCCTGCTTTCGGCTACGGGCGAGGCGAATCCGCAGAAGGCGTGGCGGGTGAACATGGGGGCGCTGATGAATGCGCTGGAGATCGCGCGGGAGTACAACTGCGCGGTATTCACGCCGAGCTCGATCGGGGCTTTCGGGCCGGACGCGCCGAAGGACAAGACGCCGCAGGACACGCCGATGCACCCGACGACGATCTACGGGGTGTGCAAGGTGACGGGCGAGCTGCTGAGCAACTATTACCACCAGCGTTTCGGGGTGGACACGCGCAGCGTGCGGCTGCCGGGTGTGATCTCGTCGCAGGCGCTGCCGGGCGGGGGAACGACGGATTACGCGGTGGAGATCTTTTACGCGGCTTTGAAGGGGGAGAAATTCGTCTGCCCGGTGCCGCACGACCGTTTCATGGACATGATCTACATGCCGGACGTGCTGGACGCGATGGTGCAGCTGATGGAGGCGGACCCAACGCGGCTGAAGCACCGCAACGGGTATAATGTGGCGTCGATGAGTTTCTCGCCGGAGATCATCTATGCGGAGATCAAGAAGCATATCCCGTCGCTGGAGATGGTCTACGAGATCGACCCGGTGAAGGATGCGATATCGGAGGGCTGGCCGAACCTGATGGACGATAGTGTGGCGCGTGCGGAATGGGACTGGGCGCCGAAGTGGGGCTTGCCGGAGATGACGGAAGATATGCTCAAAGTCCTCGGCGAACGCCTGCGCAAATAAACCATCGGTTTAGAAAGCGAACACCAGGTTTGCCCCGCAGGTGAACGGTTTGCCCCGTTGGATGAACGAATTGCCGAACGACTCGAAATAGAACGCCCCGTAGTCGGCGTCCAGGATATTGCGCGACCACAGCTCCAGCCGCACGAAATCGTGGCGGAACGATACTTTGGCGTTCAGCAGCCCGTAAAACGGCTGTTGGACATCATTCGCCTCGTTCCAGTAGATACGCCCCGCTCCGGTGTACTGCGCAGCGAATGTCATCTGGTTCACCCACTTATTCGGCAGGTTCAGCGAGTAAGCCGCCCCCACCGAGAAGGTATGCTGCGGCGCGTAGGGAATGAATTTCCCCTTGTAATCGACCGCCACACCCGAAGAGTTAGTCCCCCCGTCGTAGTCGCGGAACGTGGCGTGCGTGAAACCGTAATTCACGTCGATGCTCAGCCCCGCCGCAGGCCGCAGCCCCAGTGACACTTCGACCCCGTAGCTGCGGCCCTTGCCCGCATTGGTCAGGATGCGGCCGCTGCCGCCGTTCACGAACTGCGTCAGCTGCACGTCCTTGATGTCCATCAGAAACAGCGCCAGCTCGGCATTCAGCAAACCGTTCCAGAAAGTCCCGCGCGTCCCCAGTTCGTAATTCCACGTTTGTTCCGGTTTGTAAGCCAGCGCGTTGCGGATATTCCCGTCGGTTGCGTCAGCCTTTGTCGCCGACGCTCCCGGACGGCCGCTGCCGCCCCCCATGGACGGCCGCGAATTGCGCAGGCTGTCCTGCATCACCTCCGAGAACATCTGGATATTGTAGCCCCCGGCCTTGTAGCCCTTCGCCACCGTGAAATAGGTCATGATCTCCGGCGTGCACTCATACTTGAGCGAGACCTTCGGCAGCCATTGCAGGAAATCCTGGTCGTCCTTCCCGACGAGGTTCTTGCTGATCGGCATTTCGACACCCGCCGGCGGCAGCATCGGGATGCCGCCCGGCTTGTTCTGCGCCAACAGGTCGATCGCCATCGAGGTGTTGTATTTCAGGTACTGTTTTTCGTAGTCCAGCCGCAGCCCCAATGTCAGCGACAGACCGTCGGTCAGCAGGTTGTTGAACGTGGACTGGTGGAACACCGCCCCTCCCACGGTAGGCGTGCGGTAAGTCCCCGGATTGGGTATCTCGTCGTTGAGGATCGTCAGCGCGACCGGCATCTGGATGTTGTCGAACACCGGCTGGAGGATGTTCCGAATGCCGTCCTGCTTGAACAGCACGTCGCCGTCCGTGGTCAGGTGGTTGTAGAAACCGAACGCTCCGACCGACCATTGGTAGTCCTGCTCCTTCACCGAGCGGATCGCGATCTCCTGGTTGATCGAGTTTTGGCGCTGCCGCTGGTTGATGGTGAAGATGCTCTGCCGCGTGAAATCCTGATCCATCCACATATCGTCGTTCAGCCACTGGTAGCCCGTGTTGGATGTGAGCAGGATCTTGTCCGTGCGGTACTCGAACCGCACGGAATTGTTGCTCATCCGGCGCAGGTAGTTGCCGCGGTCATTGTAGTCCACGGGGTCGATCTTATGGGTCTCCTTGTCGTAAAGTCCGTATGCGAATGCCCCCTGGTCGGTAAAATCGAAGCTGGAGGCCAGCATCGCTTTCAGGCGCGGGTTGATCTTCCAC
>JAJBVQ010000099.1 GCA_020859745.1 Rikenellaceae bacterium | reverse complement strand
GTCGGACGCCCGGGAGTTTGCTTTAAACCGCTTGCGGTTTATTGCGGGCCTCCCGGGGGGAGGCGTCCGGCCCGCCCGCTGCCGCGGGGACTTTTCTCTCTTGCTTGCGACCTTTGGTCGCTCAGCCCGGAGCCACGCCCGGCGAAGGGCTGCAATATTCGCTGCGCTCATTTGCGCCCTCGCTGGCTCCGGGCCTAAAATAAAGACGGGCCGCCACTGGGGCGAAAATTCAGCTATTCGTTCTCGACCCTATGCAGCCCGCCCCGCTCGCCTCGGGGCCTTTTTTATTGCTTTATTTGTCCTCGGCGCGCTACCCCCGCGCCGACCCCGTTGGGGCTTTTATTAGGGTTTGCATCACCTTAAGGGCCGTCGCAGCGACCGAGAACACCGCGGACGCGTTGACACATCCCCCCTTACTTTCCGATCCATTTTCAAGCCATACATTTTCATTACCTTTGCCGCACGTATGCAAAAACAGAGGATCAACATCGTCACCTTAGGGTGCGCCAAGAATATCGTCGACTCCGAGCACCTCGCCGGACAACTCGCGGAAGGCTGGGAAGTGGTCTACGACAGCGACTCCACCGATGCCAAAGTCGTGGTTATCAACACCTGCGGCTTTATCGGAGACGCCAAGGAGGAGTCCGTCAACACCATCCTGCGCTTCGCCGCCGCCAAAGAGGCCGGGGAGATCGACCACCTGTTCGTGATGGGCTGCCTCAGCGAACGCTACCGCGACGAGCTGCGCGGCGAAATTCCGGAGGTAGATGAGTTTTTCGGCGTGAACAACATCGCCGACATCCTGAAAACAGTCGGGGCACACTACCGCGACGAGCTGCGCGGCGAACGACGGCTCACCACACCGGGACACTACGCCTACCTCAAGATTTCGGAGGGGTGCAACTGGGGGTGCGGCTACTGCGCCATCCCGTTGATCCGGGGAAAGCACGTCTCGGTGCCTTTCGAGGAACTGATCGCCGAGGCGACCGCCTTGGCAGCCAAAGGAGTGCGGGAACTGATCGTCATTGCACAGGACACCACCTATTACGGACTCGACTTGTACGGCAAGCGACGGCTGGGAGAGCTATTGCGGGCACTATGCAAAATAGAGGGGATCGAATGGGTGCGGCTGCACTACGCCTATCCGGCGCACTTCCCGCAGGAGGTGATCGAGGCGATGCGCGACGAGCCGAAAATCTGCAAATACCTCGATATTCCGCTCCAGCATATCAGTGACCGGATGCTTCGCTCGATGCGGCGCGGGCTGTCGAAAGCGGAGACTGTTAAATTGGTGGAGGATCTGCGGCGCGAGATTCCGGACATCGCCCTTCGCACCACCCTGCTGGTGGGTTACCCGGGCGAAACGGAGGCGGATTTCGACGAGTTGAAAGAGTTCGTAGCCGCCGCGAAATTCGACCGGCTGGGGGTATTCCCCTACTCGGAAGAGGAAGGGACTTACTCTGCGACGGAGCTTAAGGACGACGTGCCGCAGGAGGTCAAGGAGGCGCGTGCGGACGCCATAATGGAGTTCCAACGGGAGATCGCCCGGAACACCAACGAACGGCTGGTCGGCACCGTGCAGAAAGTGATCGTCGACCGCCGCGAAGGGGAGTTCTGGGTGGGACGCACGCAGTATGATTCGCCGGAAGTGGACCAGGAGGTACTGATCCCGGCTTCCGGAACGTTATATCCGGGGAGCTTCGCCACGGTGCGGATCGTCTCGGCGGACGATTACGACCTGCGCGGCGAACTGCTCTGACGGCCTCCGGAAAAGCAAGATTTGCAAATCCGGCGGGAAACCGTTAGCTTTGTGGAACGGATAAGCGGATGACGCCATGACTGAAATCTCGGAGCTGAACCTCGTAGAGCGCGTGGAGCGCAACATAGAACGCATTCTGGCGCAGAATGCGGAGCTGCGCGAGGCGAACGCGGGATTGGCGGCGGAGAATGCGAGGCTCGAAACGCTGGCGGCCGCCCAGGCGGCGGAGATCGGGGAGCTTCGGACGCAGGTGGACAGGCTGCTGCTGCGCAAATCCGTCACCGAGGTGGCGGGAGGCGTCCGGGCGGCCAAACTGCGCATCAACCGCCTGCTGAAAGATGTGGACCGCTGCATCGCACTGATGAACAAGTAAATGCAAAACTTCGCGCCGCTCCTACTCGGGCCGGGTTTTCTTCGGAAAAAAGAAAAAACAGCCACGCGGGCACACGGGACGGCACGGATATTGCAAAGCAGATAATGCACACGAGGTATGGAACGGAAGATGATGAAGATACGCGTAGAGATCGCCGAGAAACCGTACCGACTGACCATACCTGCCGACGAGGAAGAGAGAGTGAGGCGCGCCGCAAGGCATATCAAGGAGCAGATAGACTCCCTGAAACGCAACTACGACGCATCGCTGACCGAATACCTGGCCATGGCCGCCATGCGTATCTCCATCGAGAACGAGGAGAACAAAGAGCGGCTGGAGATGGCGCCGGAAGCCTTGAAACTCAAGGCGCTGGCCTCGCAGCTGGACGAGTGGACCGAAACTCACGGAGGGGACGGGGTCGAAACCGCCCTGACGGATACGCCGCCCATCGTGAAGCCCAAAGCCAGAAGGGGACGGCCCAGGAAAAAGACGGACGGCACGCTTTGACACTTTAGGGATTTTAGGCGCCGGGATTGACGGCGCGACCTCCGGAAAACACTTTCCGGAAAAACGTTCTTTCGGAAAATGATACAACGGGGCCCGGGAGGCTTGAACTGCATTCCTCCGGGCGCCGCACGCTCCCATCCACCCACGAGGCACACACGTGGAAGACAATCGGGGGAGCCTCTGCCTCTCCATTAAGCGTGCCCGGGAAAACGACATTTCCTCCCCCGCCCTGTTTTTTGTATCTATTTTTTCCGGTACATACCAGAAGAAACCGAAAAATGCCCGCATGGTTTCCTTTTGCTTTGCGATACTCAACACTAACTACTTGGAGCACAATAACTCTATGGACGTAGGACAGGCCTTGCCTCCCCCCGGGGAGGTCCCGCACACCAAACGCCGCCACGGCGCGGCGGCGGGACGTTGGAAGTCCCAAATCCACAGGCAGCTCCACCCATGATTTGACCGGAGTTTTCGTCAAACCAACAAAGGAAGCCATGCTTTTTTTATGCCTTGAAACGATCGGTTGAATCGAAGATACGACGCTGCGAACCCGTTGCCTTCGCAACGAAGGTTTTGCTTTCTGCTATCCGGAATGTAAACAGCGGATACAAGCCCCCAATGTTATTCCAACGGCAAGCCCATGGATAATTTTCGGGCGCAGCCTGCGGAAAGGCTGCAACTTGTTGCGGGCCTCCCCCGGCGGAGGCTGCGGCCCGCACGACCTTGCGGTCGCAGGCGAGCGAGAAAGGTTCCGCATCAGCGGGCGGGCCGGAGCTTCGCCCCGCGAAGGCCCGCAACCGACGCTGCCAGTGAGAGCCAAGCGAACTTGTTCGCTTGGCCGAACGGCGAGGAGGGAAACAAGCGCAGCGCAGTTAACTCTCGCTGCGCTCGGTGCTGCCTCGCAAGCTCCGGCCCGAGTAAGTTATTTACACAAAGGCCGGCTCGCCGAAAAGGCGACATAACCGACCCATAAACAAGAACCAGACCAAAATAATATAAACCAACACTTAACTACACACGAATGGACATACTGATCATAGTGATAAGTGCCGTAATCGCCGCAGCCGTGGTGGGTTACGCCACTTACATGTTTACCTACCGATCGACCGAGAAGCGCCGCACCGCCATCCTGCGCGAAGCCGAGCAGGACAGCGAAATGCTCAAAAAGGAGAAGATCCTCCAGGCCAAGGAGAAATTCCTCCAGATGAAGGCCGAACACGAAAAACAGGTGGCCGAGCGCAATACGCGGTTGCAGCAGATCGAAGCCAAGATCAAACAGCGCGAAACGCAGCTCAACCAGGAAGGCGAACAGCTCGCCAAACGCGTGAAAGAGTTCGAGGGGACTAGGGCGAAAGTGGAGAGCGAACTGCAATCGCTTGCGGGACGCAAGGAAGAGCTCGACCGGCTGACTAAAGAGCAGATCGTGAAGCTCGAACAGATCAGCAGCCTTTCCATCGAGGAGGCCAAGGCTCAGCTGATCGAACAGCTCAAGTCCGAGGCGAAGACCGAGGCGATGGGCTACATCAACGACATTATCGACGAGGCCAAGATGACCGCCAACAAGGAAGCCAAGAAGATCGTGGTGCAGAGCATCCAGCGGGTGGCGACCGAGGCGGCTATCGAAAACTCCGTGACCGTCTTCAACATCGACTCGGATGAGGTCAAGGGGCGCATTATCGGGCGCGAAGGACGCAATATCCGGGCGCTGGAGGCGGCTACGGGCGTGGAGATCATCGTGGACGACACTCCGGAGGCCATTATCC
>JAJBVQ010000224.1 GCA_020859745.1 Rikenellaceae bacterium | reverse complement strand
GAGTGCAGTGCAAGCTTGCTTGTACACTGCCGAGCGGCGAGGAGGAAGACCGAAGGTCAACATAGGGACGGTTCCATACAGCGGGTGGTGATAAAACCGGTCGGTTAATTGCCATCCCCGTTCATCAGGCTGTCCGCCTCGAACATATCCTTTTCCGGCCACTCCGTCACCTTGTCGAACGCCTGGCGCAGCATTGTGCCGATTTGGTTATGGAACCGCGAGCCCTTCCAGCTGCTCGTATTGGTCACGAACACCCAGACATAACCGTTGCTCTGCTTGCGCAGCAGCGCATTCGTGCCCGCCATCGTCCCCGTGCGCGACCACGTCCCGTCCCGGTGCGTATGCATCCAGCCGATCGGCAGTTCCCCTTTCACCTCCGCCGTCATTTTGCGTACCGTCGCCGGTTTGAGGATATCCGGGCGCGACGGACTCCCGTCGATCGCCGCCACGAAACGCAACAGCTCCGTCGGCGACGCCACCCAGCCCCCCGCACCGCTCAGGCCCTGAATATCGTTTCCCCCGTTGCTCTTCGGCACCGGCAGCCCCGTACCGTCGCATGCCGGGACATCCTCCGCCTCCTTCACCTCATAGTAACGCACCTCGTTCGGGAACTTCTCCTCGTGGAGGCTGCGTCCGATGTGCATGTCGTAACACCCCGCCGGGGCCAGTATGCTGTCCTGCACATACCGCTCGTACGGCACCCCCGACACCTTTTCCACCACCTTCGACAGCACCACATAGCCCAGATTCGAATAATAAGTCCTCGCCCCCGGCCGGTAGCCCAAACCGCTGCGCGTGGCATACTCCACATAGTCATCCATGCCGTACGGCGGCCTGCGCCCCAACACCCGCTCCACGATCTGCCAGTCGAACATCGGGTCGCCCGACCGCACCGAGAAACCGCCCCGGTGCCGCAACAACTGCTCCACCGTTACCTGCTCCAGCCGCTTGTCCGTATAGCGGCAGAAACGGTCGTCATTCAGTATGCCCCGCTTGCCGAAAACACGCCCGTCCAGCCTCAATTTGCCCTGCTCCCACAGCTTCATCACCGCCGTCGCCGTAACCAGTTTGGAGATCGACGCGATCCGCATGATATGCCTCACTTCCATCGGCTCGCCGTCCTCCCGGTCTGCCCAGCCGTAGCCCTTGGCGTAGATCAAGTTCCCGTCCTTCATAATGGCCAGCGAAGCCCCCGTCAGCTCCCACTTCCGCATAAAGGCCAGCACCGCCCGGTCGAACCGCACCGCCTCCGGAAGCTCGCTGTCCGCATTGCTCAGGATCTGGTTCAGCGGCTTCGGCGTCGTCAGCGTGTCCCCCGCCACGCTCGCCGTCACCGTCCCGCCCGGCTTGCCCGAAAACCAATGCCACGGCCGGGCGATCAACAGGAAAACCAGCGTGCCCACGATCCAGAAAAAACGCTTGACACTCTTTTTGAGCCGCCGCCGCTTACGCTTCTGCGGCCGGGGACGATGCGGCCCCGCACCCGGGCCGGCAGGTTCGCGGACAGGAGCCGCCCCGCGCGGCACATAAGGCACACGGGGCGGATAAGGCGTGTATACGGGGCGTCGGCTGTTCATCGGCACCGGTTCAGAATTTCAGTTTACGGCTCTCCACCGACGGCGAGCAACGGTAAGGTTTCGCGGCCAGCTTCGCCGGATCGGGCGCCGGGGGCAGGTAGCAGCCTTCCATCCCCTCGACCGTCAGGTTGCCCCGCGTGTCGATCGTGAATACCGCATAGAGCGGCACCGCATACGGAATGCAGTATTGGAGGCTCGGATACTTCTTGTAGACCGAGTCCGGATAATGCTCCCGGCTCGTGAACTCCTCCCCGCCCCAGATATAACTCGCGCTGTTCATTTGCAGGTAGTTGATCCCGTCGATCAGGTAATGGCTGTCGCTGTGGTTATGCCCTCCCACGACCGCCGCGATACGCGTTCCCGCGTCCCGCG
The DNA here is from genome assembly GCA_020859745.1 of Rikenellaceae bacterium. GTDB lineage: Bacteria > Bacteroidota > Bacteroidia > Bacteroidales > Rikenellaceae > Rikenella. The sequence continues at coordinate 18,608 of JAJBVQ010000224.1, read as the reverse complement.
CCTCGGTGATGATCTTGTGGATCGGCGCGTATTGCTCCACCCTGTCATATTTGTCATTGAGCGGCGCATGGCTGAAGATCACCACGATTTTGGAACGATCCGCCAGCAACCCCTTGAGCCACTCCAGCTGCTCCGCACTCATATGTTCCCGCACCGGCGCCCCGTAATAATTCGCATCCGCATACGGGTGCTCGTTCCCCTCTTTATCGAGGAAAAAGTTGGTGTCCAGCACGATAAACCGGAACTTGCCCCGGTCGAAACAGTAGTGCGGCGCCTCCATCCCGAAAAAGTCCATGTAGGCCTTTTTATCCGAGCGGTCCATATCGTGGTTGCCCAGCACATGGTAGACCGGCATCTGCACCGAATCGAGAATATCCGCGATCACCCGGTTCTGCGGCAGCGGGAATGCCAAGTCGCCCAGGTCGATCAGGAAATCCGCCTTTTCCCGTTCCGCAGCCCCGACAATCCCCCGCAGTGCCTCCGGCCGGGACGGGATCAGGTCGTGGTGCAGGTCGCTGTAAACGACAAAACGCACTTTTTCGGCCCCCCGCAACGGAACCGACAGGGCCGTCAGGAACAGGCACACGGAAAGAAAGATTTTTTTCATCGGTAGGATCGGTTTGGTGTTAGTGTTTTATTTCAGGGAAGTATACACGACTTTACCCTATTATACTTGCATGCTTGAGTTTCAATTATATTCGGGCCGCACCCACTCTTTCCACGGAGAAAACTCCCGGTCGGAATGCCCGAAGGAACAGCAGACCGATGTCGAAAGGGTAGGTGGTCGGTTATCCGCATTAGCGACCCGGCCGGAGCCAGCGCAGGGAGGCAATTTATTGCGGCCCTACGCCCGGGGTGGCTCCGGGCCGTCCGCTATCCGCGGCAGCCGTGGACTCTCCTATTAGCTGCGCTACTCCTTTGGTTCCGCAATCCTCTATCCGGGACGGTTCGCCGCAGGCACAGGAACCGAGCTACTCGCACTCCCGGGCTTGTGCCCCGGTGCCTGCGGGCACACCGGTGAGGCTGTAACTACCCCAAGCGGCTTGGCGCGACTCACTACTGACGCGGGAACCCGGCTTTTCGTTCTCTTGTTCTCGTACTGCCGCCGGTCGGATGCCTTCGGAGGACTGGCGACAATCCGACGACTCTGACGAGTCGCGCTAATCGCTTTTTAATGGTTCGGCTGTGATACCTTCAGGCAAGCCGACAGGGCTGTAACTACCCTAAAGCGCCTGCGTGCAGGCCCGGCGACCCTGGCGAGTCGCGCTTTTCGTCCCCGGCCCGTTTTCGTTGCGAAGCTAACGTTTCCCTCCGCATTAACAGCCCCCGCCGCCCGACCTCACGCCCGGTCCCGGATAAACTTCTCGCTCACCACCACGCGCACCGCACGCTCGACGATCCGGAATTCGAAATCCGAAAAGCCCAGTATCTCGCCGTCGATCTCCAGCCGGATCGGACGCTCGGCATGTACCGCGATATGTCCCCCGCGGAACAGCGAGATCCCCGGAATATCGTATATATTGCCCGTGTAGACCACCCGGAAACGGCTGAAAAGCCGCACCCGGTTCATGTCCGGGATCACCGTCAGGTCGAACAGGCCGTCGTCCGCAATGGCGTTCGGCGTCTGGGTCAGCCCGCCCGCCGTGTACTTGCAGATGCCCACCGTCCCCGTGAACAGCCGGCCGCGAAAGACCTCCTCGCCGTCCACCTCGATCCTGACCCGGCGCGCCCGGTAGCGCAGCGCCTCGCGGAAAACGCTGAACAGGTAGATCCACTTTCCCCGGTACCCCTTCTCCTTCAGGCGGTTGAAACCCCGGCACACCGCCGCGTCGTACCCCACCCCCGCCACATTGGCCAGGTAACGAACCTGATGCACTTTCGACTCGTAATAGCTCACCCGCCCCACGTCCTGCAAAAAGGCGTGTCCCTCCTTGATAGACCGTATCGCGTCCCGGTAATTGCGCGGGATACCGAACATGCGTATCCAGTCGTTGCCCGTCCCCACCGCGATCACCGCCATCAGGATCTGAGTCGTGGGGCACTCCTGTTGGATGAAAATGCCGTTGACCGTCTCGTGGATCGTCCCATCGCCGCCCACCACGATGATCCGTCGGTAGCCCTGCCGCACCGCCGCCACCGCCAGCTCCGTGGCATGGTACTTGCGGAGCGTGAACATAGCATCCACCCCGATCCCCTCGTCGCGGAGCAGGCCGCTGATCTGCGGCCAGTCCTCCAGTCCGCGCCCGCTGCCCGCCACCGGATTGACGATGGCCGCCCAGCGTTGCGATATATCGAAATCCACCGGCATAACGTAACTTTACTGAGGGACAAAAATACGAAACCCTTTCCGGAACTCACCGTCCGAAAAGGGTAAATTTCTATAACCGTTCGTTTTATTGTACTTGTGCTGTGAGTGACTGTTCTTTCCTTGAAAGGAAAGAACCAAAGGAACTTTCCAGAGCTTCGCTAATCCGGGCGTGTCGGTCTTAGTTCGTTCGGGTCGGGGCTTTCACGGCGGCGCATTAATGTAAATTAAGCCTTAAGTGCGCTCGCCGGAAAGTCCCCGGCCCAGAAACACGGGAACCCGGCAGGTTTAGGATGCGTTAGCATCCTTGAAAGTTTGGCTTCGCCTTCCTCCTCCTTACAAGGCATAGCCCGCCAGCGGTCTCTGCTCTTGCTTCGAGCGTCGGTTTTCTGGTTCTCGCTAACTGCGCTGCGCTTGTTTTACCTGCGGTTTCCTCGTGCTACCTCGCCAAATCCAGCAAGCGGGCTTTGATCTCGGTACGCCACTCGGTTCCTCCTCGCCGCTTACCATAGTTCGTAAACGGCCTCTGGATTCGCTGGCAACGTCGGTTGTTCACAAAGAGAACAGTTCTCTGCGAATACAGACAAATAAACGAATGTTTAAAAAGAATTAGCCCATCGTGTTGAACCGTACGCTGGCCTTGACGATCGCCAGCGCACGGATCGCCGAAAGCGGCACCTCGATCGGCGCATGGTGTGCATTGTAGCTCACCAGCCGCGCATAGTCCGGCCGCTCCTCAATGCGGTTCAGGTATTTGACCGTCGTGTACTCCTCGTCGTCATAGCTGAACGACACGAGGTACATTTCGCCCCAGATGATGTTCGAACAGTCGCGCACCTGCTTGTAGACTACAATGTCGCCCGCCTTGAGCAACGGGTACATCGAATCGCCCCGCATCTTCACCGCCCCGTCGCAGCGCGGCAGTTCGGGGATCGACAGGTAGCTCGAGGGCGCCGTCCGGCCGTCGAACACCGGGGCCAGCCCCACCGCCGCCTCGAAATCGTAAAGCGGAATGCGTCGCGGCTGCTCGGCTAAGATCTCCGCCGAGCCCGGCGTATAGATCCGCGTCGGCACGTAATAAGGACTTTCCGGCTCTTCGAGGTGCGAAGCGTTCTGGCGCATGTCGTACGCGATCCCCTGCGGCCGGGGCTCGATGATCATCTCCCCGATGTCCATGATCAACCAATCGAGGCTCAGATCCGGGAACTTATTGATGATTATCTTAACCTTATCCGCCCCCAGACTGCGTCCGCTGTCCAGGAAGCCGACAGAAAAGCCTGTTTCCGTATAGAACCTGTTCTTACTGATACCTTTGTATTGGAGGTATGCTTTAAGTTTTTCCTTCTCTGTCATAAAATATGTGATTTTTATCTTGCAATAAAAGATTATTATCTTTACCTTTGCATTATCTTTCACTCTGAAAGCAGGATAAAGGTACAGATATTTAAAATAAAAACAATACATGGCCGCTGATAAAAAAATAATTATGCCCTTGGGCGAGCGCCAGAAACTGGCGCGCGATTTCGGGGTGAGCCTGCCGACGGTGCGTTCGGCGCTCAACGGGATTACCCGCAGCGAATTGGCGGAGCATATCCGGGCCGAAGCCTTGCGCAGGGGCGGGGAGATTTACCTGAAAGTCCCTTCGCCCGATGATAGGCACGATACCGGACGTACCGGGAGGAAGGACGAAAAATAAACCGGCCCGATCCTTTTCCCGCCCCGGCAGGATTCGTATTTTTGCATCGGAAGCCTCCGATTCAGCGGCGGCCTCCGGACACGCATGTCATTCTGGAACCCTTGGCACGGATGCCGCAAGATCAGCGCCGGTTGTCGGCATTGCTACGTTTACCGCATCGACGGCAAACATGGCCGGGATGCTTCCGCCGTTACGCGAACGGCCTCTTTCGACATGCCCGTCAAACGCGACCGGAAAGGCAACTACAAGATACCTTCCGGCCGCATGGTCTACACCTGCTTCAGCTCCGACTTCTTCGTGCCGGAGGCCGACCCGTGGCGGCCGGCGGCGTGGGAGATGATGCGCACGCGCAGCGACCTGCATTTCCTGTTCATCACCAAGCGCATCGACCGGCTGGCGGAGTGCGCGCCGCCGGACTGGGGAGCGGAAGGCTACCCGAACGTCACGATCTGCTGCACGGTCGAGAACCAGGATCGCGCGGACTACCGGCTGCCCATCTACCGGGACGCCCCGGTCCGGCATAAGATCATCGTTTGCGAACCGCTGCTGGGACCTATCGACCTCATGCCGTGGCTGAAGGGCGGGCGGGTCGAAGAGGTGATCGCCGGCGGCGAGTCGGGGCCGGATGCGCGGATCTGCGACTTCGGCTGGGTTCTCTCCTTACGCGAGCAATGCCGCGCGGCAGGCGTAAAGTTCACCTTCCGCCAGACAGGAGCCGTGCTGCTCAAAGAGGGCCGCATCTACCGCATCCCGCGGCGGCTCCAGCATGCGCAAGCGCGCAAAGCGGGCATCGACCTGCGCTGATTTTCCGCCCTCCCGGCCGGGAACAGCGCCCTTTACCGAAAACCTTAGCCCGTATCTCCGAAAAAAAAGCTATTTTTGTGGTTTGGGAGCGACCCTGCCGGTTGCACCCGCACACAGAACACCGCGAAACGATATGGGAAAAATAGTCGCTCTTGCCAACCAGAAAGGGGGCGTGGGAAAGACCACCACCTCCATCAACCTGGCCGCCTCGCTGGCCGTGCTCGAAAAGCGCGTGCTGCTCGTGGACGCCGACCCGCAGGCCAACTCCACTTCCGGACTGGGCTTCGAGCCGGGGGAACTCAACACCTATACCGTACTGACCGGGGAGGCCGACCTCGCCCAATCCATCCTCCAGTCGCCGGAGATACCCAACCTGCAACTGCTGCCCTCGAACATCAACCTCGTCGGCGCCGAGACCGAACTCGCGCAGATGGAAGGGGGACAGTTCCGCATGAAAACCCTGCTCGACTCCGTTAAAGAGAGCTACGACTATATCGTCATCGACTGCTCGCCGTCGCTGGGGATGCTGACCCTCAACGCCCTGATCGCCGCCGACAGCGTCATTATCCCCGTGCAGTGCGAATACTTCGCCCTCGAAGGGTTGGGCAAGCTGCTCAACACCATCAAGATGGTCAAAGCGGGGCTGAACCCGGGGCTGGAGATCGAAGGGTTCCTGCTGACCATGTACGACTCGCGGCTCCGGCTTGCCAACCAGGTGGTCGGCGAAGTGAAAAACCACTTCGGGAACCTCGTCTTCCGGACGATCATCCAGCGCAACACCCGCCTGAGCGAATCGCCGAGCTACGGCAAACCGGTCATCACCTACGACGCATCGAGCAGCGGGAGCGTCAACTACCTGAACCTCGCGCGGGAGTTCCTCGAACGCAACAACAACGCATAGCACACCCAACGACTATATGAAACCGAAAAACACAGGACTCGGCAAAGGGCTGGGCGCCATCTTCGAGATCGAGGAGCTGAATATCCCCAAACAGACCGCCGCATCGCGCCGCGACAACACCGTCGCCGACATCGAGCTGGGGCGCATCACGCCCAATCCGGGGCAGCCGCGCACCCTGTTCGACGAGGAGGCGCTCGAAGAGCTTGCGCAATCCATTTCGCGGTTGGGGGTGATCCAGCCGATCACCGTCAAGCGGATCGAAAACGCGAAAGAGGGGGAGCCGGAATATATGATCATCAGCGGCGAGCGCCGCTTCCGCGCCTCGCAGATCGCCGGCCTCGACACCATACCGGCCTATGTGCGGGAAGCGAACGACCAGACTTTACTGGAGATGGCCTTAGTGGAGAACATCCAGCGCGAGGATCTGGGGGCCATCGAAGTGGCCCTGTCGCTTCAGCGACTGATCGACGAATGCTCACTTACTCAGGAGATCCTCGCGGAACGGGTGGGAAAAAAACGCTCCACCATAACCAATTATATCCGCCTGCTCAAACTGCCGGCGCAGGTGCAGAGTGCGCTGGGCAACGACATGATCACCATGGGCCATGCGCGGGCGCTGTTGGGGCTGCCCGGCGAGCGGCAGCAACTGGCCATGCTGGCCAAGATCGTGAAGGGACACCTCTCCGTTCGGCAGACCGAGCTGGCGGTGCAACAGGCCATGACCCCCGGCGCGAAACACGCCAAGGCGGGCAAGGAGAACGCCGAATACCCGGAATACTACTCGCAGCTGGTGGAACGGCTCGAACCGCTGATGGGGAGCCGGATCAGCATCAAACGCAAGGCCACGGCGGGCAAGAACGGCGCCACCGTCGTCAGCGGGCGGATCATGATCGATTTCGAATCCGACGAGCAGGTGAAGGAGATCCTCGGCCGCCTCGAAAAACTGTCCCGGAAAAAATAATGCGCCGCTGCCGCACGACATACCGCCCGACCCGACTGTTCCCCACATTGATACTGTGCGGGATACTGTTGCTTTGCAGCCTGCATTCCGCGGTTGCGGGCGGGACTATAACCGTGCCCGCGGCCGAAGCCAAAAAGGACAGCGCGGCATTGGCTGTGCAGACCCTCCGCGCCCTCGAAAAGGCAGAGGACAAAGCCCGACGGCGCGAAGAGAAGCGCAAAATGAAACAAGACCTGACCCGCGACCAGCGCAAACAGCTCAACGAGCGGGTCAAGGAGATAGACGGGCTGGCCGTCGGGCAGCACGTACGCATCTCGGCAGGCCAGAAAGGAACCCCGTTCGACTCGATCCAGGACAGCATTGTCAAACGGGCGCGGTTCGTACGGACTACCCTGCGGCCCGACAGCACGCTGGTGGCGCTGGCGGGACTCGACAGTCTCGGCTACCGCACCGCGGTCGACTCGATCATCGCCCGGCAGTTCAGCGACAGCCTGCTCGTGGAATATTATCCGGACTCGGTACTCTGGCGCGCCCCGTTCAAAATGGCCGGGCTGAAATATCCGGAAGTGGAAGCCGAGCATATCGGCGCGGCCGGGCGTCAGCTGACCGCCGCGGACTCGGCACTACTGTTCAAGCCGAAATTCCGCATCACGCAGGACACCATATCGGCGGGCAAACACACGATCCTTTCGCTGGTGGCGCCCGGCTTCGGGCAAATATACAACCGGCAGCCGTGGAAACTGCCGATCCTGTACGGCGGCGTGGGCGGGTTCCTCACGGGAGGCATCCTGTTCCACAACAAATACCGGACTTACAAAACGGAATACCAGCGGACGGTAGACCTCAGGCTCCCGCCCGACATCCAGAAACGGGCGCGGACCCGGATGCGCAACGCCGGCAGCGGCCAGACCCTGATGTTCGCCATGGCCGGGGCTACCTACCTCTACTCCGTGGCCGACGCCGTGTTCAACTACCGGGGGCCGGTCGATCCGGTGCGCAAAGCCACAACACTGGCGGCCATCTTCCCCGGCATGGGATTTGTTTACACCAAAACCTATTGGCGCATACCGATTTACTACGGCGGATTCATCGCCCTGGCGACCGTCGTGGACTACAACAACCGCAACTACCAGCGGTACAAAACCGCGTATAACGCCCTGACCGACGGCAACCCTTCGACGGTCGACGAGTTCAACGGGCGCTACTCGCCGGAACTGCTCTCGCGGGTGCGCAGCGCTTACCGGCGGGACAGGGATTTGGCCATCATCGGCATGGCGGCGGCCTACCTGCTCAGCGTGATCGACACCTATGTGATCGCCTCGCTCAAGAACTGGGACGTGGACGAGAACCTCTCCGTACGGGTCGAACCGACCCTGATCGACACCCGGCTCAACGGACGGACACTCAGTCCGTCGCAAGGAAATTCCTACGGGCTGGCCGTGAAACTCCGGTTTTAACTTTCGCAAACGAAACGCATCCAACACACATAAAACACCGAAAACGACACATACCATGCAGAAACATCTACTGAACGCCGTCCGCCTGCTCTCCCTGGGGGCGGCATTCATGCTCGGGACGGCGGGCGTGAGCCACGCGCAGACCGGCGACACCCGCTCGTTCGGCATGCTGGCTCTGAGCGGCACCTCGGCCAGCACCTACGACTCCCTGCTGGCCAACTACACCCGCCAGAACGTGGTGGACTCTTACGACACCTTCGTCAACGAATTCATCGACGTGGATCTGAACAGCGTGGACATGACCGGGGCGCTCCCCGACGAGGTATACGCCGAGCGGCTCAAGATGATGGCCACGGAGGTACAGCTGCCCTACAACGACGTGGTGAAGAAATACATCCAGATCTACACCCGCAAGGGGGGAGTGATGGAGCGTGTGCTGGGATTGGCGCAGTATTACTTCCCGATTTTCGAAGAGGCGTTGTACCGCTACAAACTGCCTATGGAGCTGAAGATGCTGCCGGTGATCGAGTCCGCGTTGATCCCCCGCGCGGAATCCAGGGCTTCGGCGGTGGGGCTGTGGCAATTCATGCTCCGCACCGGGAAGTACTACGGACTGGAGATCAACTCGTTCGTCGACGAGCGGTGCGACCCGGTCAAATCGACCGAGGCGGCCTGCAAGTACCTCAAAGACATGTACAAGATCTACGGCGACTGGACGCTGGTCATTGCGTCGTACAACTGCGGGGCCGGGAACGTGAACAAGGCGCTGGAGCGGTTCCGCTCGTCGCACGGGGGGGCGGACGCCAAGACCTACTGGGATATTTACGAATACCTGCCGCGCGAGACGCGCGGGTACATTCCGGCTTTTATCGCGGCGACGTATGCCTATACCTATTATAAGGCGCACAACCTGAACCCGACGATCCCGTGGCATCCGCTGGCGACCGACACCGTGCAGGTCAACCGCATGCTGCACCTGGAGCAGGTGGCCACGACCCTCAATATCCCGATCGAAGTGCTGCGCGGCCTGAACCCGCAGTACACGGTGGACGTGGTGCCGGCCAAGAACCAAACCTACGCCCTGACCCTGCCGCAGGAGTACGCCGCGTCGTTCGTGCGCGAAAGCCCGGAGATCTATGGCAAAGACAGCCTATACCTGGCCAAATACCTGAACATCAGCAATCTCTCGCCGGAACAGCTGACAGCCAGCTCGTCGCGCAGCGGTTCGGCCTCGGCGAAGGGCACGAAGATCACGTACAAGATCAAGAGCGGGGATATTCTGGGGCGGATCGCGGCGCGCTACAATGTCACGGTCAAGCAACTGATGAGCTGGAACAACATTAAGAATGCCAAATCGCTGCGGCCGGGTCAAACGCTGGTCATCTACCGCAAATAACCGATCTTTTATTTTGCACTGAGCCGTGTGTGACTGTTCTTTCTATGAAAAGAAAGAACCATAAAAATTCCAGATAGCTGCGCTACTCCTTAGTCTGCCGAAGTCCTTTATTTGGGCAAACGGTCAGGGCGGAGCCAGCGGTGCCGCGGGCACACCGTCAGGGCTGTAACTACCCCATTGCAGGCCTACGCCGGGGGTGGGTTGCCGTTCCGGCTTCCTCCTGGGGCCTCGACCATCCAAGCTGGCTTGGCGGCTCTCGGCTACTGCGTCGGTTCGGACTGCGCGGCTCGCGATGCTCGCCGCCGAAACGGGATCTCTTTGTGAACAAAAAGAACAGTCACACACGGCCCAGTGCAAAATAAAAGATCATATATACGGATATTATGTACAAAAGAAGTTTTCTGGACATCGGATCGTTGAAACGGAACGAAATAGAAGGGTTGATCCGGCTCGCCGCCCGGCTCAAGCGGGAAAAAGCCGAGGGTACCGAACAGCAATACCTGCAAGGCAAGAACATCGTGCTGCTCTTCGCCAAAGACTCTACCCGGACGCGCTGCTCGTTCGAAGTCGGCGCCTTCGACCAGGGTGCGCGGGTGACCTATATCGGCTCCAGCGGCTCGCAGATGGGGAAAAAAGAGTCCATCAAAGATACCGCACGCGTGCTCGGGCGGATGTACGACGGCATCGAATACCGCGGCTACGGGCAGGAGATCGTCGAGACCTTGGCGGAATACTCCGGCGTTCCCGTTTGGAACGGGCTGACCAACGAATGCCACCCGACCCAGTTCCTCGCCGACTTGCTGACCATCACCGAGCACTGCGAAAAGCCGCTCGACCAGATCAAAGTCTGCTTTGCCGGAACCGCCGACAACAACGTCGCCCTGTCGCTGATGGTGGGGTGCGCCAAGATGGGAATGGAATACTCCGCCGCCGCTCCGGCGGCTTACCATCCCGACCCGGCCCTGGTGGAAAAACTCCGCAGGGAGGAGAATGCCCGGATCACCGTCACCGACAACGTGGCCGAAGCGGTCAGGGGCGCCGACTTCATCTACACCGACGTTTGGGTATCGATGGGCGAGCCCGCCGAAGTATGGGACGAGCGGATCAAGCTGCTCAGGCCCTATCAGGTGAACAAACGCATGATGGAGATGACAGGTAATCCGGACTGCAAATTCCTGCACTGCCTGCCTGCCTTCCACGACCTCGAAACCGTGGTGGGCGAAGAGATCCACCGCCAGTACGGGCTGCGGGAGATGGAGGTGGCCGACGAAGTGTTCGAGTCCCCGGCATCCCTCGTTTTCGACGAAGCCGAAAACCGCATGCACACCATCAAGGCGGTGATGGTCGCCACCCTGAGCCGGCAGCCCGAAACGACATTTTAGTTCCCGACACTCAGCAAAACGAAGTTTTGCCCGCCCGGCGGGGGCACCCGCGGCCCGCCCGGCCTGAGGGCAGTTCCATCTTGTTGGCAGTAAGCGCCCGCCCGCTAAAAGGGCAGAGATGAGATTTTCGGTGTAAGCGAAAATCACAAATCTGCCGCGGGCGCCGTAAGCCGTAATAAGTGGAATAGTTACAATCGGAGAGTATAAGCAACACCATTACCAACCATGCAAGTCGACATAATTGGCACCGCCGCCGAAGTCAGCGACGAACGCGTAGCGGGACGGAACGTCGCCGTGATCGACGTGTTCCGCGCCACCTCCGTGATGGTCACCGCCCTCGGGAACGGCGCGCGGGAGATCATCCCCGTGACCGGGATCGAAGAGAGCTTCCGCCTGCGCGACAAGATCGCGGAGGAACATAAACAAGCCGGCGACAACGGGCCGGTTTTGCTCGGCGGCGAACGGAAGACCGTCATCATCGAAGGCTTCGACCTCGACAACTCCCCGCTGAGATATACACCGGAAGTAGTCCGCGACGCGACCATCGTGATGAGCACTACCAACGGGACGCGCGCGGTCAACTGCGCACAGGGGGCCGCGAACGAGATTTACATCGCAGCCCTTTTGAATGCCGACGCCGTTGCCAGGCGATTGGGCGAACTGGGGAAAGAGGTCGTTTTAGTCTGTTCCGGACGGCACGACCGGTTCACCATCGAAGACGGATTGTGCGCGGGGATGATGGCACGATATTTGGCGCACAACTACGGATATACGCTCACCGATTTTGCGTGGTGGTGCGCCGACGTGTACCAGCGGTACGAGGACGACCTGCAACAAGCCCTCGACCACTGCGAACACTATCACAACATCAAAGGACGCTGGGGAGCGGACATCGAGTGGTGTCTGATGCGCAATGCCATGGACACCGCCCCGCACATCACTAAAGAGGGAGGAATCCGGCCATGACAAACAACACCACAGACCAAAGCCGCGTGGTAGCCATCAAGCGCTACACCACGCCCAACGAAGCCTGGTTCGACGCCGAGCTGCTCCGCAACCACGGCATCGAATGCAGCGTGGACGGGGCCATCGGAGGCACCATGCTACCGTTCATCCAGGGACAAGTCAGCCTGCTCGTCGCCGAAGCCGATGCCGCGGAAGCGGTACGGATCGTGCCCGGAGCGGCGCTGCCCGCGGACGAGAAATAAACCCGAATCCTGCCTATGACGCGCGAGCAAGAGACACTCGACACTTTGGCCCGACAGGGTAACCTGCGCACCCTCCGGACATTGAGGACCAACGGTTCCTATATTTTCGTGCCGGACGGCGACGGAGGGGAGAAAGAGTACTACAACCTGTCCTCCAACGACTACCTGGGGCTGGCCGAACCGGCCTTGCAGAACCGTTTCCTGCTCTCCGCCGACATGGAGCGATTCCTGCTGGGGAACCCTTCGTCGCGGCTGATGACCGGCAACAGCCCGGCTTACGCCGCACTGGAAAACGCCCTTGCCCAATTACAAGGGGCAGAGGCCGCATTGGTGCTCGGTTCCGGATTCGCCGTAAACACCGGGGTATTGCCCGCCGTGACGCAAAAAGGCGACCTGATCCTGGCCGACAAACTGGTGCACGCCAGCCTGATCGACGGGCTGAAACTCTGCGACGGCGCCGAGTGGCAGCGTTTCCGGCACAATGACATGGAACAACTGGCCGCCCTGCTCGGCAAAGCGCAGGGGAAAGGCTACGAACGGATCCTGGTGGTGACCGAGAGCTTGTTCAGCATGGACGGCGACTTCGCGCCGCTGCCGATCTTAGCGGAGTTGCAGCACCGATACGGTTTTCTACTATACTTGGACGAAGCGCACGCTTTCGGTGTCTACGGGCCGGCCTCTGCGGAAGGCGCGGGGCTGCTGGCGGCGTACAACGCGGAGCATCCGGACATGCCTTTGCAGGCGGAATACTTGGTGGTCACCTTCGGCAAGGCGCTGGCCTCGCAAGGGGCCGCCGTGATCTGTTCGCGGGAAACCAAGGAGCTGTTGGTCAACCGGATGCGGCCGCTGATCTTCTCCACCGCCCTTCCCGACATCTCGCTGGAGTGGACGCGGTTCCTGCTCGGCCTCTTTCCTGAATTCGGCCCGCGGCGCAAACGGCTTCAAGACCTGATCGCCATCGTCAACAATACGTTACAGCCGTCAACTCCTTACGGATCCCAGATCATCCCCATTCCGGCAGGCTCGAACGAGAATGCCCTGAGGATGGCCGACCTGCTCAAAGAGGAGGGCTTCTGGGCGACCGCCATCCGGCACCCAACCGTCCCGCAGGGAGAGGCGAGGCTCCGGATTTCGCTGTGCGCGGGCCATACCCCGTACAAGATCGAACAATTCGCCACCCTATGCAGGCAGTTTGGATAACCCGTACACCCGACAGCGATCCGGCGCAAAGGAGAGGCGTCGTCGTTTTCGTCGCCGGTTGGGCCGGGTCGGACGAGCTTGCGCGGCACCTCATCTTGCCGGAGGGCTACGATTTGCTGTGCCTGTTCGACTACCGCACCCTGCCTGCCGATCCCGGGAAAACGGAACTCTACCAGCTATTGGAACCCTACCCGGAACGACATTTGGCGGCATGGTCGTTCGGCGTCTGGGCCGCCGCGCAGATATTCGGCGATTCGCCCCTGCATTGGAACACCGCTACCGCTATTAACGGCACTCCTTTACCCATCAGTGACGACTATGGGATACCCCGGCGGGCATTCGCCGTCACCGTGCGAAGCATCGGGGGGGCCGGAACCGGGAAGTTTCTGGAGCGCATGTGCAGCACGCCGGAGATCCTGCGCGAATACTACCGGCACCGCTCCACCCGGTCCCTGGAGGAGATTTACGACGAACTCCTATCGCTTCAGCGCGAGGCGCTCGCCACCGGTTCCGGGGCCCTACCCGCACCCGGTTTCTGGACCGCTGCGGTGATCGGCGGCAGGGATGCGATCTTTCCGCCGGAAAACATGGCCCGCTACTGGGGCGAAGCGGGCGTTCCGCTCACCACCGTCGAAACGATGCCCCATTACCCGCTGTTCGACCCGAACATACTGATCCGACTCATCCATGAAGCACGATAAGGAACTGTTGCGCAGGCGCTTCTCGCGGAACCTGAACACCTACGACACGCTGGCCACCGTGCAGCGGGCCATTGCCGACCGGCTGGGCTGTATCCTGTCGCACCGCGACCCGGCCGCCGTGAAACGAGGGATCGAGATCGGGGCCGGGACAGGGTTCCTGACCCGCCATCTGGTACGCCTTTTCCCGGCGGCGCAGTGGATCGTGAACGACCTGGTGCCCGAAAGCCGGGGCTTCCTGCCCGCCACCACCGGCACCGGCATTCCCGTCGGTTTCACCCCGGGCGACGGCGAAGCCATTCCCCTGCCTTCCGGTCGCTACGATCTGATCGCCAGCGCCTCGACCGTGCAGTGGTTCGACGACCTGCCGGACTTTATCGCGCGCGCCTCCCGGGGCCTCGCTCCGGAAGGGATACTGGCCGTCAGCACCTTCGGGCCGGAAAATTTCCGCGAGATCACCGCCGCCACCGGGCAGGGGCTGGAATACTACTCCCTTTCCGAACTCACAACCCTCCTCACTGCCAATGGTTTGCAAATCCACGTCAAAGAGGAGTGGATCGAGCGGCAGCATTATCCAACGCCCACGGACGTGCTTCGCCACCTGCGGCTCACCGGGGTCAACGCCGTGGGCGCCGAACGCTGGACGCACAGCCGCCTGCGCCGGTTCGAGGCCGACTACCGGAAGGCATACACCATAGAGGAAAACGGAGCGGAATGCGTAACTTTGACCTTCCATCCGATCATTATCATTGCGAAAAAGCACGGATAACCATGACCCTACTTTCCCCCGGCACCTACTTCGTCAGCGGCATCGACACGGATGCCGGGAAGAGCTACGCTACCGGCATCCTCGCCCGGATGCTCGCCGAAAGCGGCATACGCACCATCACCCAGAAATTCGTCCAGACCGGCAACACCGGCACATCGGAAGACATCGAGCTGCACCGCCGGCTGATGGGCATCCCCATGCAGCCTGTGGATACCAACCGGACTACCTGCCCCATTATCTATAAATTCCCCGCCTCGCCGCACCTGTCGGCGGCTTTGGAGGGGACTGCCGTGGACACCGCCGTAATCGCCGCAGCCACGAAAAAGCTGCGCGAACAGTACGACATCGTGCTGGTCGAAGGGGCCGGGGGACTTTTCGTGCCTCTCAAACCGTTCGACCCGGCATGCGAGCCCCATGAATACCTGACCGCCGATTACGTGGCCGAACACCGGCTGCCCCTGCTGTTCGTCACCTCGGCCCGGCTGGGGAGCCTGAACCACACCTTACTGAGTTTCGAGGCGTGCCGGAAGCGGGGGATAGACGTTGCCGCCGTGCTGTGGAAACTCTACCCGGCCGGCGATCCGGTCATTGCGGCCGACACGAGGCACTATATCGCCCTATACCTGCACGCCTACTGGCCGCAGGCCCGGATCATAGAGATCCCGAAAGCGGAATAAGCGCCCCGTTGAGGTAGTTCCAGCCCGGCTCTCGGCAGCCCACTCGGTGTGCCCGCGGCACCGCCCGCCCGGCGTAAGGGCAGTACCCGCCTGTTTGCGGAGAGGCGCCCGCCCGCTAAAAAGGCAATAATGGTCAGCTTTGCGTAAGCAAAAGCGAACAGAATTGCCGCGGGCGCCATAAGGTCGGAACTATTTCGGGTTGCCAAACACAGTGGAGCGGAAATGTTCCCGCGTCAGCCGCCCCGAAAAACCCAACCGTAAACACCGACAGACGACACACCCACACCATGATCAACAAACCTACTCCCCGTACCCTCTGGTTCCCGATCCTCAGCATCCTGGCCGTCTACATCGGCAACAGCATGCTGCTCGGCATGCTTTTCGCCAACCTCAGCGCCATTTACGACCCCGCATTCTGGAGCTTCGCCGCCTACGTGGGCAGTTTCCTCGTCACCATCGGCTATGCCGTGGCCCTGCGCAGCGGCTGGGGAGTCGAAGTGCCCTCCTTCCGGCCCGAAAAATGGAGAGCCAACCCGCGGCTGATCGTGGCCGGCGTGATCCTGATGCTCGCCACCGGGATCGTGCTCAACCCGCTGCTCGACCGGCTGCCCGACACCTACATCGAAATGCTCGACGACTACATGCAAGGCGGCTTCTGGCCCATGCTCACCGCCGTGGTGGCCGCCCCCATCCTCGAAGAGTTCCTCTTCCGGGGCATCATCCAGAAAAACCTCGTCAGCCGCATGGGGCCGCTGTGGGGAATTGTCCTCGGCTCCCTGATCTTCGGGGCGATACACCTGATCCCCCAGCAGATCGTCTACGCCAGCTGCCTGGGGCTGATCCTCGGCTCGATCTACTACCTGACCGGATCGCTCAGCAGCGCCGTGGCCGTCCACTTCGTCAACAACGGCCTCACCTCCCTGCTCTACATGGTCTTCGGCACCTCCGACGGGCTGGAACGCAAGATCCTCGGCGACGGGGCGCTGTGGAACTGGGCTTATGCCATCTCCGTGCTCCTGCTGCTCGTCGGGGTCTGGTACGCCGTCCGCCGCATCAGCCGCCAGCGGCGCGAAACGGCCCCCGGCACGGCCGATTCCGCCGAAAATTAGGGGTTTCACAAAAGAATCGCTATTTTTGTTCGTTAGCATCTTACGATACAAGACGACCGACCTTGAAACACACACCACCGAGCATCATTGCCCTGCTGGCCGCCCTGGCGCTGGCGACGGGATGCAATAAGCTGAAACTCTATACCTTCGACAAAGGAGAAGTGATCGCCTCCGTGGGCGAGCGCGAGCTTTACGCCAGCGACATCGCCGGGATGATCGAGCCGGGGCTTCCGGCCAAAGACAGCCTCGCCGCGCTACAATCCATCGTGGACACCTGGGTGCGCAAAGAGGTCAAAACCGCGGCGGCCGAAGCGGCGCTCTCGGACCACGGGCGCGACATCGAAGAGATGGTAGCCCAGTACCGGGGCGCCCTGCTGACCTACAAATACGAACAGGAATGGCTCGGGGGGCGGCTCGACACCACGGTGACCGCCGATCAGGTCAGCGACTACTACAACGCCAACCGGGACGGCTTCCGGCTGGCCGGGCCGATCGTCAAAGCCCGCATCGCACGGATTCCCGCCGGCCTGCGGCAGAGCCGCAAACTCGAAGAGATGTTCCGCTCCGAACGCGAGAGCGATCGGAATGACTTCCTGAACATCTGCCAGAAAAACCAGTACAGCACGGACGACTTCAGCTCCGAATGGACCGACTTCAGCACCGTGATCCAGCACATCCCGTTCTCGCAGGGCAACTTCGACGATTTCCTCCGCACCCGCAAATACTACGAAGTCGAGGACGACCAGTACAAATACATGATGGCCATCGACGCCTACCGGCCCACCGGCGACTACTCGCCCATGGAACGCGAGACGGAGAACATCCGCAAGATCATCCTCAACAAGCGGAGGCAGGCGCTCCTGGAGCGGCTCGAAGACAGCCTCTACACCTCGGCCCGGAACGAACGGCTTTTCGACATCAAGATCAAGCAATAATCCCTAACCGTAATTTAAGCAGACCCTGACATATACCCCATGAGATCCATACCGACACTCCGCAGCTTCGCAGCCGTTTGCATACTGGGCGCCCTTTCCGTTCCCGCCTTCTCACAGGCCCCGGACACCGTAGCACAGGCCCTTTCGTCCAAGCCGCAATACATTGCCGACGAAGTGGCTGCCATCGTAGGCAGCAGCCATATCCTGCTCTCCGACATCGAGCGCACCACCGGCGAAGTGCTCAAGCTGCGCCAACAGCAGGGCACCCTGTCTAATCGTCCCGCCCGCGCCGAAGCATTCGAGACTCTGCTGTTGCAGAAGATGCTGGCCGAGCAGGCCCGGGCCGACTCGCTGGACAAAGACCTGCGCGGGAGCCTCGACGACCAGGTGGAACACCAGATCCAGGAGATGGTCCGCGAAGCCGGGTCGGTCAAAGCCCTCGAAAAGAAACACCGCAAAGAGATATACGCCATCAAGGACGACCTCAAGCGGGAAGCCGAGGACATGCAGCTGGCCAATATCATGCAGAGCAACGTGATGCAGAAAGTGACCATCACCTACACGGACGTGGCCCAATTTTTCGAAAAGCTGCCCACCGATTCGCTCGAAATGGTTCCCGAGCAGTACGTTTACGCCCAGATCGTCCGTTTTCCGCCGGAAACCGAAGAACGCAAATTCGAAGTGCGGCAAAAGCTGCTTGAATACCGCCAGAGGATACTGGAGGGCGAGAGCCTCAGCGCACTGGCCCGCCTCTACTCCATGGACCCGGGCACCTCTCGCAACGGCGGCGAGTGGGGCCCCGGCGACATCAACCAGCTGGTCTACCCCATCGTCGAGGCCCTCGAAAGCCTCAAGCCCGGCAAAGTCTCCGAGATCATCGAGACCGAATACGGATACCATATCGTCGAACTCATCTCGCTGAAAGGCAACCTCGTGCACTTCCGGCAGATCCTGCTTAAGCCGACCTTCACCGTCGAAGAGACAGAAAAGGAGATGCAGCTGCTGGACAGCCTGGCCCGCAAGATCGGCACCGACAAAAAAGCGTTCGAAGACGCGGTTAAAATCTATTCCGACGACAAAGAGACCAACCAGAACGGCGGAGTCGTATTC
>JAJBVQ010000071.1 GCA_020859745.1 Rikenellaceae bacterium | reverse complement strand
ACCCCGTTCACCACGAAGTCGTAAGCCTCCGCCCGCACATCGCCCAGCACCTTGATATCCGTCGAGAAGAACTTGTCCATATCCTCCGTTTTCGGGGACGTGAACGGGTGGTGCATCGCATAGTAGCGCTGCGTCTCGTCGTCCCACTCCAAAAGCGGGAAATCCACCACCCACAACGGCGCGAACGTATCATGCGGCCGCAGCCCCATCCGGTCGCCCATCTCCAAACGCAAGGCGCACAACGCCGCCAACGTTTGTTTCTTCGCTCCCGCCAGAATAAGGAGCAAATCCCCGACCTTCATTCCGCAAGCCTCGCCCCACCGGGCCAGTTCCTCCTGCGAATAGAACTTGTCCACACTCGACTTGTAGCTGCCGTCCGCCTCGCGCCGCACATACACCAAACCCTTGGCCCCCACCTGCGGCCGCTTAACGAACTCCGTCAGGCCGTCCAACTGCTTGCGCGTATAGCAAGCGCACCCCTCCGCACAAATACCCCCCACATACTCCGCCGTGTCGAACACCGCGAAATCGTGCCCTTTCACCAAAGAAGTCAAATCGTTGAACTTCATCCCGAACCGTATATCCGGCTTGTCCGAGCCGTAAGTCTCCATCGCCTCGTGCCAGCTCATGCGGGGAAACTTCTCAGAATCGAACTTAACCCCCAGCGTCTTGTCGAACATCGTCCGCATCATCCCCTCGAACACTGTGAGCACATCCTCGCGTTCCACGAACGCCATCTCGCAGTCCACCTGCGTGAATTCCGGCTGGCGGTCGGCACGCAAGTCCTCGTCGCGGAAACAGCGCACGATCTGGAAATAGCGGTCGTAGCCGCTCACCATCAACAGCTGTTTGAACGTCTGCGGCGACTGCGGCAAGGCATAAAACTCACCCGGATTCATCCGACTCGGCACCACGAAGTCCCGCGCCCCCTCCGGCGTCGATTTAATGAGGTACGGCGTCTCGATCTCCATAAAACCCTGCGCATCGAGGTACGTGCGCACCTCCTGCGCCAGCCGGTGACGCAGCATCATCGCCCGCTGCAAAGGCGCCCGCCGCAGGTCGAGATAGCGGTACTTCATCCGCAGGTCGTCTCCCCCGTCCGAGTTCTCCTCGATAGTGAAAGGCGGTACCTCGCTCGCATTCAATATTTCGATCTCCGAAGCGATGACCTCGATCTCACCCGTCGGTATCTTGCTGTTCTTGGCCGACCGCTCGGTGACTTTGCCCGTCACCCGGATCACATACTCCCGCCCCAAGCCCTCGGCAATCTCTTTAAGCGCAGCCGGAGCGTGCTCGTCCACCGTCACCTGCGTAATGCCGTAGCGGTCGCGCAGGTCGATAAATACCATCGCCCCCAGGTTGCGCACCTTCTGCACCCACCCGGCCAGCGTGACGGTCTTATTCGCGTCGGCGAGCCTAAGTTCGCCGCAAGTAGCTGTTCTGAACATTTTTTCGCGTAATTTTGGAAATTCAAAGATACGAATTTTATCACAACCCGAACCGTATGGCCGACACCCACGACAAATATATGCAGCTGGCGCTGGCCGAGGCCCGCGAGGCGGAGCGGCAGGGCGAAATACCCATCGGCGCGGTGGTGGTGGCCGGGGGGCGCACCATCGCCCGCGCCCATAACCTGACCGAAACGCTGGGCGATGTCACCGCCCACGCCGAGATGCAGGCCCTGACGGCCGCGGCCGCAGCGTTGGGCGGCAAGTATTTGGACAAATGCACGCTGTATGTAACCGTGGAGCCGTGCCCGATGTGCGCGGCGGCGCTGCGGTGGGCGCAGCTGGGAACGCTGGTCTACGGCGCGCCGGATACCAAACGGGGCTACACGACCGTTTCTAAAGAGTTGCTGCATCCCAGGACCGTCGTGGTGGCGGGGATGCTGGAGCAGGAGTGTTCCGCGCTGATGACCGGCTTCTTCGCGGCCCTCAGGAGCGCCAAAGGTTGAATTGATGAAACGCGCGGCTGAAAACCGCCCGGAAATTTTGATTTCTCCGAAAATTTCATTCAATTTGTAGTTGTCGCTCCCGTCGGGGCGGGCATTTGCCGAATATTAACCTAAACATACCGTAAGAAAATGAAGCAAGTAAAATTGTGGGGGATGACTCTGGCAGCCATGATGATGGTGCTGGGGGCGTCGGCGCAGACTGCCGAGGAGGTGGGACTCAAGATGAAGGAGGCAGGCGAGCTGATCAACAACAAAAAGATCGTGGAGGCCATCCCGGTGATCGAAGAGGTGATCCAGATGGGGCAGGCCGTCGGGGCCGATGCGGTGGACATTACCGCCGAAGCGCAGAAACTGCTGCCGAAGCTCTACCTGCAAAAAGGGGTCGAGGCCGTTCGCGCCAAACAGATGGACCAGGCCCTCGCAGCCTTCGAAAAGGCCGAAAACCTGGCCGACCTGCAGGGCGACGTGATGACCACCCGCCAGGCCGGACGTTTCGTTTCGAATATCTACATGGCGGTGGGGATCGAAAGTTTCAATACCAAAGACTACAACAAAGCGCTCGAAAGTTTCCAGAAAGGGCTCAAGCAGGATCCGGACAATATCCAGCTGGCCTACTTCACGGCTAAATCCTACGCCGAAATGGGGCAGCTGGAGCAGGCTATGGAGCTTTACAAGCAGGTGATCGCGGCCGGGGCCGAAAACAGCAAGTTCACCAAACAGGCGACCGATGCGAAGGCTGATATGGATACCTACATGCTGGTAGCCGCTTCCGAAGCTGCTAAAGCGGGGGACATCGAAAAGGTACAGACCTACGTGGCGGCTATCCCGGAAAATGCGGATGCCAACCTGCTGCTGATCCAGACGGCCAACAACCTGAAGAAATACGACGTGGTGATCGCCAAAGGGGCGGACGCTTACGCGGCACAGGCCGATGCGGGCAAGAAAGGGGATGTCGCGTTCCTGATCGGGGTGGCTTACCAGAACAAAGGCAACAACGCCAAAGCGGCCGAATGGCTGCGCAAGGTGACTGCCGGCTCCAATGTGGCGGCTGCCAAGGCGCTGCTGGCGGATGTGACGGCGTAATACTCTTTCCGTATAATTTTCTGGGCAGGGCTTTCGGTCGGAAGCCCTGCCTTTTTATTTTCGCATTGCTTCGAACCCACGGGGATTCCGATGCGGGCTTTATACGGCGTATTTGCAGCGTATTTCGGTATGCCCGCAACCAACGGAGGCGATATAGGGTAGTCCGGCTCGCGGGCCGAGTAGCACTTTCCCGCCGGGGAAGGCTGCGGCTCAGTCGATCAGACGGAAACTCAATTTTTGACCCTACGTTTATTGATAACTTCCCGTACTGCACTGCCCTCTTTGTAATTTCTGCGGCGAGCGCAGTGAAGCCGGGCGGGCCGCGACAACCGTCAAGCAAAGCGACAGTGCGGCTCAGGCAAATATTAAATAATTCTACGGTCAGCAGCACGTTTAGTTCGTCCCACGGCCAGCGAAGACCGCGATAGCAGCCTGTTCTGTTAGCTACGGTACGCTTTGGTCTCCGCAATCCTCTATCGGGGCGGCCAGCCGTTGACACGGGAATCCGGTTTCCCCTCTTTCCAATTCGGGCCGCCCGCCGCCGGGACGCGCGACCGGAGGCGCAGGTACTTCGACCCAATTCCTCAAGTCCGTCGCAAAAATTAAAGGCCGCAAATATCACTACATATAGCGATTGCCGGGCCGGGGGCAATGCCTTTCCTTTGCAACCGTAACCAACCACCTCTCCATGAAACGATTTTTACTGGCAGTATGCGCTATGGTCATAGCGGCCGGGGCCTACGCCGCAGATAACGGCAAGGCGCTCCCGCTCTCCGTACCGGCGGGTGAAGACGTCCTGCTCGACTCGATCCGCACCCTCGAAACCGACGAAGTAGTGATACGCTCCTCCTCGAAAGAGACCAACGACCTGTGGAGCGTTCCGGAGGCCGTCAGCCTTATCACCCCGGCGAAGATCAGCAACCGCCAGATCGAAAGCGTCAAAGACCTCAGCGCCTTCGTGCCGAACCTTTTCATCCCGGACTACGGCTCGAAGATGACCACCCCCATCTACCTGCGGGGCGTCGGGGCACGCAGCAGCGGCCAGAGCGTGGCTATGTACGTGGACAATATCCCCTATATGGACAAGTCCACCTTCGACTTCGAGTTCATGGACATCCAGCGCATCGAGGTGCTGCGCGGGCCTCAGGGAACCCTTTACGGCCGCAACGCCATGGGCGGGATCATCAACGTCTATACCCTCTCGCCATTCGAGTACCAGGGGCACAAGCTCTCGGTCGGGGGCGGCAACTACGGAAACTGGAACGTCAAAATATCGAAGCTCGCCAAGCTCAGCGACAAGGTGGGGCTGAGCGTAGGGGCATACTATGAGCGCGAAGGGGGCTATTTCAAGAAAGAATTCACAGGCAAAAAGGTGGACGAAGGGC
>JAJBVQ010000016.1 GCA_020859745.1 Rikenellaceae bacterium | reverse complement strand
GCTGGAGGGGTTCCAACCCGTTTTCCGGCTGGACACGCTGGTGGCGGCGGCGCAGCTGCGTTCGCTGGCTTCCGACCTGAAAGCTAACCCGGGCCTGACCGACGAGGAGCGCGTGCACGCGCTCGAAGCCTTCCGGCATATCTACGGGAGAGGCATCGTCAGCGATGCCGACCGGGCGGCTTACGCCGACCGGATGGTGCGCATCGACAGCGCGCACATGTTGCAAGCCCGTTTCGCTACCGACCTTTTCACCCCCTCCTCGGCGCAGTCCTACCTCAAAGCGCAGGGGTTCGACCCCGAACAGGGGTTCCGCTACCTGACTCCGTCGCTGACCTACGACCAGTCGCTGAACGCCCGGCTGCGCGAACAGCTCCTTTCGCGGCTGTCGCGCACCGAAGGGATCGTGCGCACCGGAGAAGTGATCGTCTCGAACGGCCAGATGATCGACCGCCATATCGCCACCCTGCTGACCTCCTACCGCCGCGAGTACGAGAACCGGCTGGGACAGGGGGTGAGCGGACTGGTGCTGTTCCTGGGCAAGTTGATGATCGTCGGGGCGCTGCTGACGCTGAGCTATGTCTTTTTCCGCTTCTTCTCGCAAAAGCATTTCGCCGGGTGGCGGCCGCTGCTGTTCGTCTTCGTGCTCTACACCGTGATGGCTGCGCTGATGGCTTTCGTGGTGCGGACGCAGTTCCTCAGCCCCTATATGGTGCCGCTGCCGGTGGTGGCGATCCTGTTGCTGGCCTTTTTCGACACGCGGGTGGCTATTTTCGGGAATATCTCGGTGATGTTGCTCGCCTCGCTCTTCGTGCGGTTCAGCTTCGAGTTCTTCACCGTCAATTTCCTGGCCGGGATGGTGGCGATCTTCGTGGTGCGCCACTACTACCAGCGGCATAGCGTCTTCAAAGCCGTCGGGGCGGTGTTCCTGGCCGAGTCCGCGGCTTACGTCGCCTTCATGTGGATGACGCAGGGGACGCTGGATGTGGACTACATGGGCGTGCTCTGGTTCGTGGTGAGCGCGTTCCTGATGCTGGCGTTCTACCAGCTGGTCTATATCTTCGAGCGGCTGTTCGGCTTCGTGTCGGACATTACGCTGCTGGAGCTGTCGGACACCAACCAGCCGCTGTTGCTGCAACTGGCCGAAAAGGCTCCGGGCACTTTCCAGCATTCGGTGCAGGTGGCATCGCTGGCCGAGAGCGCGGCCAAGGAGATCGGTGCCAACCCCCTGCTGGCGCGGGCCGGGGCACTCTACCACGACATCGGCAAGATGGAGAACCCGTTCTATTTCGTGGAGAACCAGACCGGTAATTTCAACCCCCACTCGATGCTGAGCCCGGCGCAGAGCGCGGCCATCGTCCGCTCGCACGTGACCGAGGGGATCATGCTGGCCCGGAAATACCGTCTGCCGGCGGTCATCCAGGAGTTTATCTCGGGGCACCACGGCACCTCGAAGATCTACTATTTCTATGCCGAGGAGATGGAGAAGCACGGCACGGTGGAGCATCCCGACGAGTTCATGTACCCGGGGCCGAAGCCCGCGCGGCGCGAGGTGGCGATCTGCATGATGGCCGACGCTGTGGAGGCGGCTTCGCGTTCGCTGCCCGGCTACGACCGCGAGTCGATCGACGCGCTGGTGGAGAAGATCGTGGACCGGCAGGTGGCCGAGCACCAGTACAGCCACGCCGACCTGTCGTTCGCCGAGGTGACGCGGATCAAGGAGTTGTTCAAGGCCAAGCTGAACAACATTTACCACGGCCGGGTCTCCTATCCGGCCACGGCCTGAAGCATTTCCCCGGGGCGGGCGTGCAAAAGCCGGGAAATTGATTAATTTTGCGGGGTTGCCGGATCTACTTCCCGGTTTCGGCGCCGTAGGGCTACCTGCAAACTGCGGCTTTGGGAATGTTTCGGGAACCATACGGAGGAATGCGGTACTCGGGACGCCCTCCTGCGAATTAACCGTAGGGTATCGTAAATATTCCGCGAAGCAATCAGCCCGGAGCCTCCCCCGGCGCAGGGCTGCAACCTAGGGTATTTACAGTTCGGCTGGAGTGCCCAGCGGCACCGCAGGCTCCGGCCAGGATAAAACCTTACGGTTAATGATTCAGGTTCCGCACCAGCGGGCGGGCCGCAGCCTCCCTCCGCGGAGGCCCGCAACTCAGGTTGCGAACCTTTCCGCAGGCTGCGACCTGAAGGATTGTATATAAAACCCTACGGATATTTTTAAATCCGCCCGCAGCCGGCCGGACAGATGAATAAAGAACCGCAATAACATGCACCGAAACGAATAAAAACGAATATATGGAAACAGTAGTCAGCGGCATCCGCTCGACGGGCAATCTACATTTGGGGAACTACTTCGGCGCCCTGCGCAACTTCATCAAGATGCAGGACGCGGCGAACTGCTACTTCTTCATCGCGGATTACCACTCTCTCACCACCCATCCCGATCCGGCGGCGCTGCACGGCAACGTGCGCGACATCCTCGCCGAATACCTCGCCGCCGGGCTCGACCCCGAGAAATCGGCCATTTTCGTGCAGAGCGACCAGCCGCAGGTGGCCGAGCTTTACCTGCTGCTGAACATGCACGCCTATGTCGGCGAGCTGGAGCGCACCGCGTCATTCAAGGAGAAGATGCGCAAGCACTCCGATAACGTCAATGCGGGGCTGCTCACCTATCCCACCTTAATGGCTGCGGATATTCTGATCCACAAGGCCCATAAAGTGCCGGTCGGGAAAGACCAGGAGCAGCACCTCGAGATGACCCGCAAATTCGCCCGCCGGTTCAATACCAAGTACGGGATCGAATATTTTCCGGAGCCTGAGCCGTACAACTTTGGTTCCGAGCTGGTGAAGGTGCCGGGACTCGATGGCAGCGGCAAGATGGGCAAGAGCGAGGGGAATGGTATTTACCTGGTCGACAGCGACGCCGACATCCGCAAGAAAGTGATGAAAGCCGTGACCGACAGCGGCCCGACGACTCCGAATTCGGAGATGCCGGAGGTGATCCGCAATATCTTCACCTTGCTGGAGATCGTTTCCACGCCGGATACGGTGCAGTATTTCAAGGATAAATATGCCGACTGTTCGATCCGCTACGGCGATCTCAAAAAGCAGCTGGCCGAGGACATTATCGCCACCGTGGCACCGATCCGGGAACGGATTCTGGCTATTCAGGCGGATGATGCCTATCTTTCGAAAGTGGCCCGCATGGGCGCCGAGAAAGCGCAGGAGAGCGCGGCGCGGACGGTGGCCGAGGTGCGCGAAATCATGGGGATCAAACGGTTCTGAGATTCCCCGTTTCGGATAGAATCAGGGCGGGCGCTGTCACAGATAGCGCCCGCCCTTTTTGGTGAATAAGATTGATTTCGTTTTACTCTCCGGCAGCCTTCAGCAGCGCAGCAGAAACCACCTCAGTCCCGTGCCCCATGTAGTGCGGATCGACCACCCGCCCGTCAGGCCCCACGATCATGTAGTGCGGAATCCCGTTGATCTTATACTTCGCCGCCAGGATATTCCACTCGTCCGGCGTCAGGCGGATTTGCCGCCCCGTGATCTTGTTCTGGTCGATAAACTCCGCCGCTACCTTCTCCGGCGACTGGTCCGTGGAGGTGATGTAGACAAAATCCACTGGCTTGTCCGCCACCTTCTCCTTGATCTTCCGGCTCTGTATCATCCCCTGTCGGCAGGGGCCGCACCCCGTACTCCAGAAATCTACATAGACTACCCGTCCCCGGTGCTGCCGTAGCAGGCTGTCCAGCAACCGTTCGCCCCGGTCGGAAGGCACATACGGCCCCGCAGCCGCCGCCACAGGTGTCGGACGCAACGCATCGTTGGCGTCCAGCACCGTCGCGATCATATAGGGCGAGGTGAACTGTCCCAGCATCATCGCCAGCCAGCGGTTCGGGATATTCCGGTCGGCCCGTTGCAGGGAGCTGTGGAGCCATCGCGCAGCGATCAGGTCGTTGAGGAATGGCATCGGCCGCCCCCAGTATGCGTCGCCCTTCGAGTAAATTAGACGATTGTCCTGTACCGCATTATAAACCGGGAAGAACATTCCGTACAGTTCGAACAGCTTTTCGTTCGTACTTTGGAGTATCGCGGCGGTTGCCGCACTGTCTCCCGGTACGGCCAGCAGTCCTTGGGTGAGACTGTCGATCAGGGGTAAATCTTCCGTCGCGATCGGGAAACCGGCACTTACCAAATCACTGTACCGCAATGGAGCCGGGTTCTGTTCCCGGTAAACCGGACAAAACTCCAGCCGGTTGATCAGGAAACGGTGGTCGTAAATTCCCAGCATCCGCGGGTCGTCCATCGGCATCTGCCGGTAAAAGCCGAAAAACGTCGTGTCGGTCTCTATTTTCTTTATCTCCCGGTACAGGGCATAGGTTCCCAGCTACGCGCCGCCCGTCACATAAGGCGCCCATCGGGCCAAGAAAGCCCCCATGCG
>JAJBVQ010000250.1 GCA_020859745.1 Rikenellaceae bacterium | reverse complement strand
CTATATGTACGATCCGGCAACGGGGGGCTGGGAGGCTGTCACCGGGCCTGTGGATTCTGCCGGAATGCCGCTATTGGCGGCGGGCGGTGCGGCGGTTGCGTGGGGAGGGGATTCGATCGTCTGCTTCGGCGGGGTGAACGCGGCGGTCTTTACGGAGGCGTTGCATCGGGGCCGGGCTTTGGCGGCTGATCCGGAAAATGACAGCCTGCGGCGGGCGCAGCGCTCCTATATGGAACAGGAACCGGCAGAGTACCGGTTCAACGACCGGGTGCTGGTCTTTCATACGACGGCGGGGCGGTGGTCGGTGTCACGGGTTCCTGCGCCGCAG
The DNA here is from genome assembly GCA_020859745.1 of Rikenellaceae bacterium. GTDB lineage: Bacteria > Bacteroidota > Bacteroidia > Bacteroidales > Rikenellaceae > Rikenella. The sequence goes on along the minus strand of JAJBVQ010000250.1, from coordinate 20,301 downwards.
AGCGCGCAGGCGGGAGCGGGAGCGACGGTGATGCGGTGGGGGACTTCCAAAGGCATCTTATTGTTCAACGGAGAGCTGAAACCGGGAGTCCGGACGCCGGAGGTGTGGCTGTGGCGGCCGTAGTTCACACTGGCGGGGTTAAACGTAGAATTAAATATTCAGCTCGGAGCCAGCGAGGCCAAACCAAGCGAAGCGATGTTGCAGGCCTTCGCCGGGGGTGGCTCCGAGCTGCGCGGCTCGCTATGCTCGCCGCCGAAAACCGCCAGGTAAATAATCGTACGGTTAACCGCCGTCACGAGTCCGGAACCCGTGTGGGCAAAACCTTTAGGTTGCAGCCCTGCGGCAGGGGAGGCTCCGGGCCAACCGCTACGCGGAGTTCAGTCATTAAACTCCGAACCATTAAACCGAAGAAACCAAACTCTCTCTCGATATGCAAACTTTCAACCCTCAAACTACCCGCCGCAGGATCTACCCGTGGGTGGTGGTCGGTCTGCTGTGGGGCGTGGCCCTGCTCAACTACATGGACCGCCAGATGCTCTCGACCATGAAAAACGCCATGGAGGCGGACATAACCGAATTGCAGTCGGCGGCCAACTTCGGACGACTGATGGCCGTGTTCCTTTGGATCTACGGCCTGGTCAGCCCCGTGGCGGGGGCCGTGGCCGACCGCATCAGCCGCAAATGGCTGATCGTGACCAGTCTGTTCGTCTGGTCGGCGGTGACCTTCTGCATGGGCTATGCCGACACCTTCAACCAACTCTATTTCCTGCGGGCCGTGATGGGGGTCAGCGAAGCGCTCTACATTCCGGCGGGGCTGGCCATGATCGCCGACTGGCACCGCGACCGCTCGCGGTCGCTGGCCGTGGGGATACACATGACGGGGCTGTACACCGGGCAGGCCATCGGCGGTTTCGGCGCCACCGTGGCGGCGGCGTTCACGTGGCACACCACCTTCCACTGGTTCGGGATCATCGGCATGGCTTACGCCATCATACTGGTGCTCTTCCTGCACGAGAACAAAGAGGCGGTCATCTCGCGGCGAATGAACCGCATGGCTGCCAGCGAGGCGGGACGCGGGGGTCAATTCAAAACGCTGCTTAAGGGATTCGGGTTACTGTTCTCAAATGTGGCGTTCTGGGCGATCCTGTTCTACTTCGCGGCGCCGAGCCTGCCGGGCTGGGCCACGAAAAACTGGCTGCCGACCTTGTTTTCGGACAGTCTCGGCATCCCGATGGCGCAGGCCGGGCCTATTGCCACCATTACCATCGCGGTCTCTTCGTTTATCGGGGTGATCGTCGGGGGTGTCCTGTCCGACCGCTGGGTGCGGCGCAACCTGCGGGGACGTATCTACACGGGGGCCATCGGGTTGGGAATGACCATCCCGTCGCTGCTGCTGCTCGGTTTCGCCCACCACTTGGCGGGCATCGTGGGCGCGGGGCTGCTGTTCGGCATCGGTTACGGGATGTTCGACGCCAACAACATGCCGATCCTCTGCCAGTTCGTTTCGGACCGCTACCGGGCTACGGCCTACGGGATCATGAACATGATCGGGGTGTTTGCCGGGGCGGCGGTGACCAACGTGCTGGGCCGGTGGACGGACGGGGGCGACCTGGGAGCCGGTTTTGCGTGGCTCAGCGTGATCGTGGCCTTGGCCATCGCCGTGCAGCTGAAATTCCTGCACCCCAAGACGGACAATATGTCGGATCAGCTATAACGCGATCCCAGTTCGTGCAAAAAAATCAGGCAGGCGTTTTAAGCCTGCCTTCATTTTTTTCCTATTGTAACTCTTTTTCGATTCGTGCACCCGCCGGAACCCCACCGTGCGGCCGTGCGCCTCGATCTCCTCGCTGCGGCTCGCCCGGCGGTTCGCCTTGAGGTAGTCGTTCTCCGTAATTCGTTTTTTCATCTCCTGTCTCGGTAAAATGTGATGTACCTGCGTTCCGCCTCCGCGGTTCGTACAGGGCAAAGATACTGATCCGGTTCGAAACAGGAAATTTCGATCCCTGTATCGCCTTTCTTCGCCGGGCGGCTCCAATTCCCCACGATCCGGCCGTCCAGCAGTACCACGGGCTGGAATATCCCGTTCCGGTTAAACGCTTTCGAGTGGTGCTCCGGGGCCAGCACCGGCGTACGATCCTTATAGCTGATCAGGTATTCGTCGTATGCCGGCAGCAGGTGCAGCACATCGGGCACCGGAATATCCCGGCAGGAGGCGTGAACCAGCCACTCCCCCTCCCGGATCAACGCCGTTCCGAGCAGGTTGATCGCCAGCCGCACTTCGGTGACCGGAAGTCCCGACCACCAGGCGAAATCTTCCGCCCTCGCCGGCGAATGGCTCTGGAAATACCTGTCGGCCAATCGCGCCAAAGCCTCTTCCTGGGTCAGTTCCGGCCCCGGAGGGACACGCTCTTCCAATAAAGCGTAGGTCGGTTTGCCATCCCGATCTGCACCGCTGCAAACCAATCCGTCCGTTTCGGCCCGGATCAGGAAGCGGGTCACGGCCGCCGGTTCCGACGGCAATCCGGCCCTGCCGAGCAGCACCTTTATCTCCTGCTTGGTCAGGTATCTATGTCCGGCCAGCATCTTCCCGATTTCCCGGTTGCCCCGCAAATAGATCTCTTCGGTAAAACCCAGCTTATGGGTTCGTCCCAGCGATTCGTTCGCCGCCCGGACGCGATGTCCGGTGAGCTTCAGCATCCAGCGGATATCCTCCGCCGCCACGAAATGCCAAGTGGGGCGCATCACGTGCGTGCGCAGTATCTCGCCCCGGGCCAAAGCATCCTCCACGCTTCCGGGCATTGCCGATTTCAGCCGCAACCCTACCGCCCATTTGGCCATCCGGTAATCCTGCGCCTGTATGGCTCCCATCCAAGCCACCAACCGCTTCGGATCGTCAAAACGCGGATCGGCCAACTGCTGGCTCCGCAAACGAATATCCGTCAACATACCTTACCGAATGGTTTGTTTGATCCATGCTGCTATATCCTCCAGCACTTGGGGCGAAATGGTCTCCTCGATCTGCGCGTACTCGTTCGGTGACCCGGTTCCGGCGTGTTGGAACAGGTGATTCAGTCCCTCATACGCCTTGATCGTCACTCGTTTATTCCCGGCCTCGGCGGTATACCGCCGGAGCAGGCCGAGATTGATTTCCGCATCGACCTGCGTGTCTTTGGTTCCGTTGATCGCCAGTACAGGACAGCGCGTTGCCAAGATATAGGGCCGAGGGTCGTTTTGTTTGAAATAGCGCATCCACACGGCCTGCGGCGACGTCAGTACGGTCATGGCATTCTGCCGCACCGCCGCGGGCAGCGAGCCTCTCGGCCCGGCGGGGAACAATACCCCGGCCAATGAGTCCCGGTGCGCCCGCAGGTATTCCGATGGGTAGCGCTCTTGCAGCCTGAAAATATCCCGCAGCACATCGGCATAGGCGTTCGCCGCCGAGTCCGGTGCGCCCTGCGCCGTGAGGATCGCCCTGTTCTGCGTCAGCAGCACCGAATCGCCGCGTGCGGCGGCCCCCGCCAGCGAAACGACGAACGCGATCTTCGGATTTTGAGCGGCGGCCATAAAGACGATCGTCCCCCCTTCGCTGTGCCCCACAATCCCGACCTTTGTACGCGCCACTTCCAGCCTTGAGGCCAGATAGTCGAATGCGGCCAAGGCGTCCCGCGTGAAATCCGCACTGGTGGCCGTCCCGAAATTCCCGGTGGAGAGTCCCGTCCCCCTGTCGTCGCACCGCAGCACGGCGATGCCTTGCCGGGTCAGGTAATCGGCGATCACGGCGAACGGCTTATGCCCGAAAAGTTCCTCGTCCCTGTTTTGCGGCCCGCTGCCGGTGACCAGCACCACCGCCGGGAACGGCCCTTTGCCTTCGGGTATGGTCAGCGTTCCGGCCAGCGTGACCGAATCTTCCTCGTTGCTTACCGTGACCTCCTCCGACCGGTACGGGAACGGCGGCTTAGGCTCCTGCGGCCTGCGCAGGGCGTAATCTCCCCGTCCCAGGTTCAGGGTGAAGGGGAGTATTCCCTGGGCGAATATCCCCTTGAGGCTGTCGCCTTCGACCTTTCCGGTAAAGACCGCCTTCAATTTGTCCCACTTCACGGAGAGTTCCGGCTCCCGGTATTCGACCGACGAGGCCGGCAGGCCGAACGACCCCTGGTCGGGACTGTCCATCGTAGCGGTATAGCCCGAATCGGCCGCCGCGATATGCAAAATTATTTTCAGCGACTGCGGCCCTGCCTTCAGGATGCCGCCCCAATCGCCCGAAATCGACTGGGCGCGGGCCGACACGGCGACCAGAAGGAGGCACGATAAACCGACGAGTATTTTTTTCATGACCGGATGGATTTGCGTAAAGATAACCAATTATCCCGGCGTCCGCGGTAAAATGAATTTTCATATCTTGCAACAAAAAATTTCAACTATGGGCCTCTTTCCCCGCCTTTGTTATTCTCTTGTTTTTCTTTTTACCGTTGCCTCCGCGCCTGCGCGGCAAACGCTGGTCGTCTCTCCCCGCGGCAGCGACCGCGCGCAGGGAACCCCCGGCAGACCGTTCCGGACGCTGGAACGGGCCTTGGCCGAAGCCGCACGTTACCCGCACGACACCGTCGAGATACTTTTGCGGGGAGGCACTTACGTGCTGGAGCAGACCGTGGAGATAGCCGGCCTGCGGAACCTGACCGTCGCCCCGTACGGCGGGGAACAGGTGTCTTTCACCGGTTCATGTTCCGTTGCGCCGCACCGGCTGCATAAAGTGACCGATCCGGCGATCCGCGAACGGTTGCAGCCCGGAGTGCGCGACCGGGTCCGGGTGATCGACGCGAACATGTTGGGAATCGAACTTTCCGGCCTGATCCGAAAAGGATTCGGCCATCCCTCTTTGCCCGCATGGAGCGAGCTTTTCATCGACGGCAAGCCGCTCACGGTGGCCCGCTGGCCCAACGACACCATGGCGCCGATCGGCCGGGTGCACTGTACGGGCGACATTCCCCGCGAGGACAAATACGGCATCGGCGACCCGGTGTTCGAATATGGCGGAGAGCGGCCATCACGCTGGAAATCGACCGAGGGGATGTGGATCGCGGGCTATTTCGCCTGGGGTTACTCGGACGACATGATCCCCGTCAAAAGCATCGATACGACAGCCCGGACGATCACGGCCGCGGCCGCCAGCCGGTACGGTTTCATGAGCGGCGCTCCGTTCCGCCGGTGGTACGCCCTGAACCTGCCCGAAGAGATCGACCGTCCCGGAGAGTATGTCCTGGACGCCGTGAACGGGAAGATCTACTTTCTGCCCCCGGAGAATACGCCCTTGGAAGATATCCGCATTTCGACGCTCGAAGCACCGATGTTCGCCGTGGAGCGGTGCAGTAACGTCGTGCTGCGCGGCTTTACGCTCGAATATTCCCGGGGGATGGGCGTCTATATCGGGGAATCGGACAGCGTGTTGGTCGATAGCTGCGTGATCCGCAATCTGGGATACGTCGGGGTCTGCATCGGGCGCGGCGACGAGAAATTAGCCGAAACGCCCGGATACGAGCGTTTCGGGGGTAAGGGAAGCTACCGGCAGATCGGCAACCTGGGCGGCCGGCTCTATGATGAACGGCTTTTGAACCGCCGCGCGGGGACGCACAACGGGGTGAGGAATTGCCACATCTACCGGATGGGTGCCGGCGGGATCAGCATCGGCGGCGGCGACCGGGCCACACTGACTCCGGCGCACAATTACGCGGAGAATTGCCGCATCCACGATTTCAACCGGATCGAGAAATCTTATATACCGGGCGTCTGGATCGACGGGGTAGGGAACCGGGCGGCGAACTGCGAGATTTTCGACGCGCCGAGCATGGCGGTGCTTATCTACGGCAACGACCATACGGTCGAATACTGTGACATACACCATGTCTGCCGGGAGGTGGACGACCAGGGAGCCTTGTATTACGGGCGCGACCCTTCGGAGCGGGGCCACCGGGTGCGTTACTGCTACTTCCATGACTTGCCGTCGGTGCACCGCGTTTCGGCCACTTACCACGACGACGGCGCCTGCGGCATGGAGGTCTTCGGATGCGTCTATTACAAGGCCGGTTCCGGTTCCGTCCTGATCGGGGGCGGACATGACAATGTTTACCGGAACAACCTTTTCATCGACCTGCCGCAGGCGGTCCATATCGACAACCGGATGCAGAACTGGGGCCGGGCGATGGCCGACAGCGGGGGGATTTTCGACGTGCGGCTCCGGGCCGTGCGCTATGACCGGTCGCCGTACAGCACGGCCTACCCGCAGCTGGCCCGGTACTGGGAGGGCGATCCCCGGATACCCCGTGGAAACGTGATCGCCGGAAACCTCTTTTATCGGGTCGGAAAGATCCTCAACGGTTCTCCGGCGTGGGCGGATTGGAGTAATAACTGGGTGACCCGCGAAGATCCCGGATTCGCCGACCCGGCCGATCCGATGAAGGGTTTTGTTCCCGATGCCCCGATTTACCGGATGATCGGCGGTTTCTCGCCGATCCCGTTCGACCGGATCGGATGCAGATTATAGGTGTTTATTTCGTAAAGAACATGAAAACATTCCTTTTAGCGGCCATAGTCAGCCTGACCGGATATCATGTCGCAACGGCCCAAGCCTACCGTGTCCGGGCCGAGCCTGCGGAGATCAGTGTGTTCCGCCGCGACGGTCAAGCCGTCGTAAACGGCGAAGGCGCCTTTCAGGTGCCCGGCCATTTCGTTTGGGGAGCCTCCGTCGTTCCGGGCGGGGACGGACGTTACTATATGGTATTCAGTGCGGCTCCCGCCGGAAAGTATCCGTTCGACCTGGCCTGGGTGCTCGGCTCGAAAATGGGGCTGGCCGTTTCCGACCGTCCCGACGGCGGTTTCCGGCACCTGGGTTTTTTCCTGAATCCGGATGGTTTCCGTCCCGACCGTTCCGCCTGGGACGCGCAGACCGTGATGAACCCGCATGTGAGGAAATTCGGGGATAAATATTATCTCTATTACGTCGGTGGCGTAGACCCGGGGAACGGCCGGGTGCGTTCGGCTGACGGGACTTTCCCGCTGCGGGATCGTATCCAACAGTCGCTTCGGATCGGGGTGATCGTTTTCGACTCGTTCGCCGACCTGCTGGCGGGAAAATTCGAACGGTCGAACGTGCCCCTGCTCGCACCCCGCACACGCGTCAAGCCCGACCGTATCGTCGATCCTTCGCCGGAAGGCACCCGGCCGATGCCGGACAACATCATCGTTGTCAACCCGTCGGTGGTGTACCGGCCGGGCGACGGCAAATACCTGCTCTATTTCAAAGGGAACCTGTACGATCCGGCCTGGCGGGGTGTGCACGGCGTCGCCGTCGGCGATTCGCCTGCCGGCCCGTTCACACCGCTCGACCGCGAAGTGCTGACGATCCGGGGAGGCGATAAGCGGCTCTCTGCCGAAGACCCGTACGTCTGGTATTCCAGCCGGGACACCTGCTTTTACGCCGTGTTCAAGGATTTCACGGGGGCGTTCACCCGCGGCGAACCGTGTCTGGCCGTGATGCAGTCCCGGGACGGGATCCAGTGGGAGCTGCCCCGGCATTCGCTCTTTATGAAAAAGCAACTCGTTCTGCCCGGCGGCGCTATCCTGAAAGCGGCGCGGCTGGAGCGGCCTCAGCTGCTCGTGGACGGGGAGGGGGTGCCGCAGGTGCTCTACTCGGCGTGTGCCATTGACGAAGTGAACCCGCGTGTGGACGGCGGCTCGTTCAACGTGCAGATTCCGCTCCAGAGGGAATAAAACAGAGCTAATCTTTCCGGCGACTGCCTGCGGATCGGCGCAAACGGAGCGCCAGCGGAGTATTGCGGCTTTCCGCCAGGCAATGCAAATTGCGATGCGAATGTCAGCAGAAGACCCAACGGGTCCGGTCGCCGCACAGCCTCGCTGAATGCTCGGCCGGAAAGAATAGAACCCGAATTACCCGAAACCGATATGAAAAAGACCTTATTATCGCTCGCCGCCGCAACCTTAGGGCTGCTTCCCGGCGCTATGGCCCAGACCGTCCTCAGCGGCGGCGGCGACCTGAACCCCGACCTGAAAACCTCCGCCGAAGCCCTTAAGAAATGGCAAGACCTGCGCGTGGGTATGTGCGTGCATTGGGGCCCTTCGTCGCTGAGCGGCAAAGAGATCGGCTGGAGCCGCGGCACAAAGACGCCCACTCCGGTTTATGACAGCCTTTACCTCCGTTTCAATCCCGACCGGTTCGATGCCGATGAGTGGTGCCGCCTAATGAAACGCTGGGGTATGCGCTACCTCTCGCCAACATCGAAGCACCACGACGGCTTCTCCATCTGGTTCTCCGACTACTCCGAATACGACATGGAAAACACCCCCGGCAAACGCGACATCATGGGCGAGCTGAAAAAAGCCTGCGACCGCCACGGGATCATGCTCGGCGCCTACTACTCCAACCTCGACTGGTACCACCCTGACTGGATCCCGTACAGCCATGGAGGCCCCGGCCCCCTCTTTCCGAAACAGGCCGACAGCCCGAATCCGGTTCGCTATTTCGAGTATATGGCCAACCAAGTCTGCGAGCTGATCGACAAATACGACCTCGCCTTCATCCAGTTCGACGGCGAGTGGGACAGTACCTACACCCACGAGGTCGGATCGGAAATGTACCGCCGCTTCCATACCCTTAAGCCCGAAGTGTTGCTCAACACCCGCGTCGACATCGGGCGACGGATGGCCGGGGCCGACAACCACATCGACATGGACGGGTCGAAATATGCCGGCGACTTTCAGGATCGCGAGCGGCTCGTGGGCCGGGGCAACAACGTCACCGTCTGGGGCGACCACCCGTGGCAGGCGTGGGTGACTCTCGACAAATCGCAGTGGTCCTGGAATCCCGAACCGCGGCTGATGACCGCCGAAGAGCTGATCCGCGACATGGTGCAGATCGTCGGCAGCAACGGGAATTACATGATCAACCTCGGCCCACGCCCTGACGGCACGTTCGAACCGGGGCAGGTCGCCCTGATGGACACCCTAGGCATGTGGCTCAAAGCGCACGGCGACGCCGTCTACGGGACGCGCGGCGGCCCGTACTATCCTTTTGAAGGCGGCGTCAGCACCCGTAACGGCAAACGCGCGTGGCTGCTCGTTACCGACCCGTCGGTACAGACCCTCGAACTACCCGCTCCGGCCCAACGCCTTCTCTCCGCCAAAGACGGTTTGTCCGGAAAAAAGATACCCTTTACTACAGCCGGTTCCAAAACCCGCTTCGGGCTTCCCGAAGTGCAGCCGGGACAGCCTGTGCGGATTCTCGAATTGAAGTTCGACAGTCCCGTGGGGATGGCCCCCCGGAACTGACGGCAACCGCTCCTATACGCACCAGTCCCCGTTGCCCTTTGAAAAAGGGCAACGGGGACTGGTCATTTACATAAACTGCGTGCATCACCATCTGTCGGCGGTGTCATCGCCTATTACCCGCCACACTGCGGCGCGCCCTTCCGGTAAAAAGCATCCCGCGCTTCGCTGGCGATGTCCGATAAGCACAGGCGGATCAGGGCAGCTTTCCGGGAAAAAAGTCGGTAAAGGGTGCGCTTGGAGACCTTCATCCCCCTGGCGATGTCGTCCATCGTCAGCCTGCTGATTCTGTACCGGCACATCTCCTGCCGGACTTAGTCCATAATCTGTCTGCGGGCCGATTCCGGTCGTTTCATTCCGGCCGTTCCGGCTCTACATCCTTCCCCCGCCCAGGGCCTGGTAGAGCGTAATTACACCCTGAATCTCCGTAAAGCGGTTGGCTACATGGGTCAGCCGGGCGGTCAGCAGGGTCTGCTGGGCCGTCAGCACCTCCAGGTAGGTGGTGTTGCCGTGCTGCATCAGCAGCTGGGTGCTGCGTGCCGCAGTCTCCAGCGAAGCCACCTGCTTTTCGTAGTAAGCGGCTTTGTTGCGTGCAGTCTGATACTGTTCCAGCGCTTCGTTCACCTCCGTGCCGGCGTTCAGCAGGGTTTGCTCAAAGTTCAGGCGAGCCTCCTCCTGCTGGGCCTTGGCGATCCTCAGCTGGGCGATATTGGCCCCCCGGTTGAACAGCGGCTGCGTCAGCGACGCTACGGCCGAGGCGAGGAACTTGCCCGGATTGACGATCATGCTTCCGGCGCTGTTGGTCCATCCGGCGCTACCACCCAGGGTGATGGTCGGATAGAAAGCGGCCCGTGCGGCATTGGTGGAGTAGAAGGTCTGCGCCAGCGCCAGTTCGGAGCTTCTCACATCCGGCCGGTTGGCGAGCATCTGGATCGGGATACCCACCGAGAAGCTCTCCGTAAGCTGTTGTCCCGCCAGCTTGCCCCGTTCGATGGGGTGGGGCGTTTCGGCCAGCAGCAGGCAGATGGTGTTCTGGGCCTGGTTGATCTGCTCTTTCAGGTCGAGCACCGTCGTACAGATGCCGTAGTAGGTAGCCTCGGTCTGGGCCAGCGCCGCTTCGGTCACCATTCCCGCGTTCTTCATGGCGCGGGTGGCGGCGACGCTCTCTTTCCAGGCCGCTTCCGTGGCGACCGCTATCTCGTACTGCGCGTCGAGCATCAGCAGGGTATAGTAGGTGTTGGCCACGCCGGCCACCAGCTGCGTCTTGACCGCCTGCTCATACTCTTTGCTCTGTTCGTAGCCTGCCTGGGCGCGGCGTTTGGCATTGGTGAGCTTGCCGAATACGTCGATCTCCCAGCTGGCCGCCACGGGCACCGAATAGGTCTGCGTGGCTTTCTTGGTATCGAAGCTGCTGACCTTCCCCTCCGGGGTGAAGTTCAGCGAAGGCAGGTAAGAGAGCCGGGCCGAGAGCAGCGTGGCCTCTGCCTCCTGCACCTTCAGGTGCGCCGTCTGCATGTCGGTGTTGCGCACCAGCGCCGAGTCGATCAGCGTTTGCAGGTAGGGGTCGGTAAAGACCTCTCTCCACGAGAGGTTCCCGAAATTGGCCGTGTCGGCGGAAGCGGAGAGCTCGCTGCCGTACAGCCCGTCCGGAACCGTGGTGGCGGGTTGGTATTTTTTATAGATGCCGCAGCTGCTCAAGGCGAGTGCAGCTGCCGACATCAGGATGATCTTCTTCATACTTGGAATTTACTTGGTTTGGGCGCCCCGGCTTACTGGATGCCGGCGTCGTGCAATTCTTTTTCGGTCTCTTCCATCTCCTCCTGGATCTGCCAGTCTTCGGTCGGTTCGGTCTGCAGGGGATGAATCTTCTCCTGGAGCCACTGGAAGGCGATGAACAGGGACGGGACGATGAAGAGCAGGGCCAGCGTACCGATGGTCATACCGCCGATCACACCGGAGCCCAGCGAGCGGTTACCGTTGGCGCCCACGCCGCTGGCGACCATCAGCGGGAACAGCCCGACGATCATGGTCAGCACCGTCATCAGGATCGGGCGCAGACGGGCCTTGGCGGCGCTGACGGCCGCGGCCGTCAGGCTCATGCCCGCATGTCGGCGCTCGGTGGCGTACTCCGTCAGCAGGATGGCGGTCTTGGCCAGCAGGCCGATCAGCATGATAAGACCTACCTGCAGGTAGATGTTATTCTCCAGCCCCATCATCTTGGCGAACAGGAAGGTACCCATCAGGCCGCAGGGCACGGCCAGCAGCACGGCGAACGGAACCACGAAGCTCTCGTACAGCGCGCACAGGGTCAGGTAAACCATCAGGAAGCAGATCCCGAAGATGATCGTCGTGGTGCCGCTCTGCTGGCTCTCCTCGCGGGTGATACCGCCGAAGTCGTAGCCGAAGCCGATCGGCAGGGCGGCCTGGGCCGTCTCCTCTACCGCGCGGATAGCGTCCCCGGAGCTGTAACCTTCGGCCGGCATGGCGCTCACGGCGATGGAGTTGTACATGTTGAACCGGCTCAGCGTTTCGGCCCCGTAGGTACGGGTCAGGGTCACGAACTGGCTCAGCGGCGCCATCTCGCCGTTCGACAGCCGCACGAAGGTGTTGTCGAGCGACTCTTTGTCCAGCCGGTATTTCGGGTCGGCCTGGATCATCACGCGATACACTTTCGAGAATCGGTTGAAGTTGGAGACGTACTGTCCGCCGTAGTAGCCCGACATGGTGCTCAGCACGGCGTCGGGGGTGATCCCGGCCCGCTTGCATTTCGCGGCGTCCACGTCCACCATCCACTGCGGGTAGCGCACGTCGAAGGTGGAGTAGGCCATCGAGATTTCCGGCCGCTGGTTCAGGGCCGCCAGGTATTGCTGCACCGTCGTGAAGAAGGTGGTCACGTCCCCGCCGGTCTTGTCCTGCATCTGGACGTCCAGCGAGTTACCCATCCCGTAGCCGGGGATCATACCCGGCGCGATGGCGAATATCTGGGCGTCCTTGATGTCGGCCGTCCGGCCGTAGATCTGCCCGATCACCGCCTGCACGTTATCGCTCTTCTCGGGCCGTTCGTCCCACGGTTTCAGCTTGGCGATGATCATACCGAACGAGCTGCCCTGCCCGGCCAGCAGGCCGTAACCGGACACCTTCTGCAAGTGCAGGATCTGCGGGATCCCTTCGAGGCGTTTCTCGATACGGTTCATGATCTCGTCGGTCGTCTGGAGCGAGTTGCCGGCGGCGGTGCTGACATTGACGAACAGCACGCCCTGGTCTTCCTCCGGCACCAAACTGGTCTTGGTGCTCCGCATCAAGACCACCAACAGCACGATCGAGCAGGCCAGCAGCCCCCAGGTCAGCCAGCGGTGCTTCACGAAGGTCAGGACGATCTTCTTATATTTTTCGCTCAGCGTGTTGAAAGCGGCGTTGAAGGCTTTCCGGAAACGGGCGGCGAAGTTGTTCTTCTGGCTCCCGTCCTCATTGAGGTAGGGCCGCAGCAGCAGGGCGCACAGGGCCGGGCTCAGCGTCAGTGCGTTGACGGCCGAGATACCCACGGCCACCGCCATGGTCAGACCGAATTGCGTATAGAACGTACCGGATGTGCCTCCCATGAACGACACCGGGATAAACACGGCCATGAACACCAGCGAGGAGGTGATAACGGCCCCGCTGATCCCCTTCATGGCGTCGATGCTGGCCATGTAGGAGGAGCGGTAGCCGACGTCGAAACGGGCCTGCACCGCCTCCACCACGATAATGGAGTCGTCCACCACGGTACCGATCACCAGCACCAGGGCGAACAGGGTGATCAGGTTGATACTGAACCCGGCCATCGCCATGAAGGCGAAAGTACCCACCAGCGACACGGTGATACCCACCAGCGGAACCAGCGTGGAGCGCAGGTCCTGCAGGAAGACGTATACCACCAGGATCACCAGGATGACTGCCTCGAACAAGGTCTTCACCACATTCCGGATCGAAGCGAACAGGAAGTCGTTGGCGCTCATCACCTGGGTCAGCTCGACCCCTTTGGGCAGGCTCTTGGCGGCTTCGGCCAGGAACTTGTCGATCTGCTGGTTGACTTCGGTCGCGTTGGAGCCGGCGGTCTGGAAGATCATACACGAGATACCCGGATGGCCGTCCATACTGCCGTGGTAGTCGTAACTTTCCTGTCCCAGCTCGATGTCGGCGATATCTTTGAGCTTCAGCACTTCGCCGTCTTCGGTGGAGCGGATCACGATCTCGCCGAACTCTTCCGGCTGGATCAGCCGGCCGCGGTATTTCATCGTGTACTGGTAGGTCTCGCCGGAGTTCTCGCCGAACGAACCGGTCGCCGACTCGATGTTCTGCTCGGAGAGCGCCTTGGTCACGTCGGACGGGATCAGGTTGTACTGCGCCATGATATCCGGCTTCATCCAGATACGCATACTGTAGTCGCCCCCCATGATCATCATGTCGCCCACGCCGGTGATACGCAGGATCTCCGGTTTCAGGTTGATGCTCATGTAGTTGGCCAGGAAGGTTTCGTCATACGAGTCGTCCGGGCTGTAAAGCGAGAACATTTGCAGCATACTGGTCTGCCGCTTGGAGGTGGTCACCCCGACCTGGGTCACCTCGGCTGGCAGCTGGCCCGTGGCCCTCGACACGCGGTTCTGCACGTTGACCGCCGCCATGTCGGGGTCGGTCCCTTGTTTGAAGTAGACGGTGATGGTGACCGTCCCGGCGTTGGTCGCCGTCGAGGTCATGTAGGTCATGTCCTCCACCCCGTTGATCGCCTCTTCCAGCGGGGCGATAACGCTCTTCTGCAACGTCTCGGCGCTCGCCCCGAAATAGTTGGTGCTGACCTGGATGGTCGGCGGCGCGATGTCGGGATACTGCTCGACGGGCAGGGTGAACAGCCCGATGATCCCCACCACCACGATCGTAATGGAGATAACCGCCGAAAAGACGGGGCGTTCTATAAAATGTCTCAGGTTCATGAATTAGTCCTCCTTGGTTTGGTTATCCGCAGCGGCTGCGGCCGGAGCCGTTTTCGGCTTGATCGGCGTGCCTTCGCGGAGCAGGCCGACGCCCTCGGTCACGATCACCTCGCCCGGGGTCAGCCCTTCGTCTACGATAAATTCCTTGCCTCCATTCACGCGGGTCACCTGCACCGGCGCGGACTGCGCTTTGCCGTCCACCACTTTATAGACGAACCTCTTGTCCTGTATCTCGTAAGTAGCCGACTGCGGGATGACCAGCGCATCGGTCTTCTCCACCGGGATAACCACGTTGCCCGTGCCGCCGCTGTGCAGCAGCCCCTCTTTGTTGGGGAACACGGCACGCAGGCTGACGGTACCCGTCGAACGGTCGATCACCCCGCTGATGGTCTCGATCTGCCCTTTGCTGGCATACTCCGATTTGTCGCTCAGCATCAGGTCGATCGCCGGCATCTGCTTGAGCGCCTCCTCTTTGGAGCCGTACTGACGGATCAGGCCCAGGAGCTGGTTCTCGGTCATGGAGAAGTAGACGTACATGTCCGAATTGTCGGAAACGGTGGTCAGCGGCTGCGGAATGGCGGAGCTGACCAAGGCTCCCACCCGGTAGGGCAGGGTGCCGACCACTCCGTCCGAGGGGCTTTTCACCACTGTGTACGAAAGATTGTTGCGCGCGCTCACCTCCTGCGCCTTGGTCTGCGCCAGCTGCGCTTTGGCCGCGAGCAGCGAGTTCTTGGCCGTGCTCAGGTCGAACTCCGAAATGACGTTCTGCTTGAACAGTTCCTGCTTGCTGTCGTAGGTCAGCTGCGACGTGGCCAGCGCGGCCTCAGCGGCCGCCACGTTGGCCTGGGCCGTCTGCAAGGCCGCCTGGTAAGGCACCTGGTCAATGATGAACAGCGGCTGGCCGCTCTTGACCCGTTGCCCTTCGGTTACGCACACCTTGGTCAGCGTGCCGCTCACCTGCGGATAGATATCGATATCCTGGCGACCGCGGATCGTTGCCGAATAGGCGCTGGAGAGCATCCTGTCCGTCGGAGCGACCGCCATCACTGCATATTCCGTTTCCATCTGTGCCGTCGGAGCCTCCTTGCAGCCTCCGGCAGCCAAACAGCAGACGGCCAATACGCCTGCCTGCTTCATCTTACCTAACATTTTGCCCATTTTTATGTAACCTGTTTGGAATTAGGCCACAAAGATAGGATCTTTTCGGTTTAGAAAACTATTCGGAGTAAACTTAGTTTTGTTCATTTTCGGAACAACAACGGGCGAATACTCCGTGAAAAATATTAATTTTACTGCCATCATCAAAAAAACGACGATGAAGCGGAGAAACTCGGAAACGGTTCTGGTACAGAAATCTTTCATTGCCGGTACTTACAACCTGACGCATACCACCAGCCGGTTGTGGAAGCTGGACGGGGGAGTCATATTCATCTGCCGGGGAGGGATGGCCCGGGTGAGCATCGACCTGATTGATCACGAGATCGTGTAGCACGCGCAGGTGGTGCTCCTTCCCGGCTCGATCTTCCGGATAGACAGCCTGAGCGGCGATTTCGCCATCTCTGTTTTCAGTTTTCCGAGGAATATGTTCCGCGAGGCGTCGTTCCGGATGGAGCCCGGTTTTTTCGGCTTTCTGAAAGAGCATCCCTACTATGTCCTGTCGGCGGAAAACACGCAGGCCGCCGACGGCCTGATGCAGGCCACGGCGGTCATCTACGCGGACAAGGAGAACCGGTTCCGCAACCGGATCGCCAAAAACCAGCTCCAGTGTTTTCTGCTGGATATTTATGACAAATCCTACCGGTATTTCGGTCGCAAGCAGATCGAAGGGGGCAACCGGCAGGACGAACTGTTCAAGAAATTCATGGCGCTGGTGCACGAGTTCTCGGCTTCGGAGCGCGAGGTGACCTTTTATGCCGACAAACTCTGCATCTCGACCAAATACCTGACCGCCATCTGCCGCCGCGTGAACGGCGACTCCGCCAAGATGATCATCGACAGTTTCGCCCTGCTGGAGATCAAGGTATTGCTGCAATCCACGGAACTGAGCATCCAGGAGATCTCCGACCGGCTCAACTTTCCCGATCAGTCCTACATGAGGCGCTATTTCAAACGGCACGAAGGCGTCTCGCCCAAAGAGTACCGGAGCAGTGCGTTTACAGACTTTTAAATCGTTTTTTTAAATAGGGAACCCCGCTGGAGACGCCGGGGTCGGGAAGGGATCATTGCGTCCGCTGGCTGATAAGATAGAGGGCCGACGCGGCGGCGATCAGGACAGGCACCGCCACGGCGACGATACGCAGGATCCGCTTCCTGCGTAGTTTCGACCGGACAGGACGGATATTCGCTTCGCCCGACTCGATAGCTTCGATGATCTCCCGGTAGGAATCGAGGACTTTCCGGCTCGGATTCGGGTTGAACCGAACCTCCCGCTCGAAGGCCTTCCGCAGCGCCTCGTATTTTTCGTCGAGGTGCCCGTCGCTGGCCAGCCAGGCGCGGAAGCGGGCCGATACCCTCCTCTCGACTTGGTCTTCGGTCAGGTACCGGTCGATGATCTCCTGTATCCTTTGCTGCGAATCGTTGCTCATATATAGTCGGTACACAATTGGGCCGGAACGGGGTTCCGGGGCGGATGAGTGAATCGGTTGTCGGGCGGTCTGCGCACGGCGGCGGGCCGGCAGGCGGTTCTTTACGGCCTGCGCCTATATCTTGAGGACGTGCCTGATCTGTTTCAATGCCTGGGACAGGTGGTTCGCCACGTTGTGCTTGGTCGTGTCCAGGCGCTGCGCGATATCCTCGTGCGACAGGTTCTGCTGGCGGCTCATTTCGAAAATCTTCCGCCGCATCGACGGCATGTTCTCGATCGTCAGTTCGATGAGCAACTCCCGCTCCTGGGCGATCAGGATATCTTCAGCCGTCAGGTTCTCCGTGTCGTCGGAGTCGATCTGCTTCTGGTATTTCTCGGAAACTTTCTTGCGTTTGAACTGGTTCATGACCGCATTGCGGGCGACCGTGAACAGCAGGGTCCTGACATTTTTGGTCGGGTCGAGCTCGGCGCGCCGCTCCCAGAGGGTCATGAAAACGTTCTGCGCGATCTCCTCGGCATCTTCCCGCGAGCGCAGCAACTTGTACAGGAAGTTCTCGATCATGTCCCGGTAATGGATGTACACCACCTTGTAAGCCTCGTGATCCCCGTCGCGAAGCGCTTCGAGCAACCGTGCGGTGATGACACTGTTCTCGAGGGATGTTTCCGCCTGCCTGTCCGTTCCGCGGCTTTCCGGTTCCTTCCGGCCGGAATCCGAATCCTGACTCAGGGTTGAGGCAGGCGAATGGCTGTTGCTTCTAAATAAATATGACACGGACATAATTTTTTAAATCCCGGAGGCCGGCCCTGCGGCCCGGCTTCCGTCAGGCGGGTCTGGCGCCGCCTGTTATATAATCAATATCCCTGCCAAATTATCTCTTTTCCCGCTAACAAAAAACCGCCCTACGGAATTCATCACACGCCGGTCGTAAATATACATAATCTGCAACGGAAAACAGGGCCGTTTTTCATTTTCCGCAACACGGACAGGCCGGGGAAAAGCCTGTTGCGCATATAATGTCCAACCTGTTTTATTGTTGCGTAATTAGTTGTAAAAAAGGAAGATACGTGTTTATATAATGGTCGATCCAGATTGTATTACCAGTGTAAGGAAAAATGTAGGGTCCGCCTCCGGGGGATCGAACATGAAAAACATTCATAAACCATTATCTAACATGAAAACATCAAATCGTTTTTTAGTAGCCTTGTTGAGCGCGGGCTTGCTCGCTTCATGTGCGAAGGATGTGCATCAGGAAACGCCGGTTGCGAATAGGGACAAGCACGTGGTCATCTCCCTGGGCGGCGTCCAGTCCAAGGCAGCAGATCCCGTGGAGCTGCTCTCCACGACCCCCGATGTGGACAACATCGCCATTTTCGTGACCAACTCCGCCGGAACCATCCTCAAGAAAGTCGAAGTCGATAAGGACGTGACTCCCGATTCGGACTGGGATAGGCTGACCGACGAAGGGCTGCTGATCCCCAATGTAGGGACTGAAGCCACCTCCCTGTCGATCTACGGGAACTACAAGAAAGGCGCCGACACGTACGTGACGGGCGAGGTGGGCGACGCGATCACCGTGGCCACCACCTACGACCAGCAGCAAGGCTCGAAGGTGCTTTACACCGGAACCGAGGCGCTGACCGCTTTCAGCGTGAGCGTGGAGAATGTGAACGACGAGAACGTCTACACTTTCACCGGCTCCGTGACGATCAAACCGGCCGTGGCCCGTATCCAGATCAAGCAGTTCTCTTTCGTCGAGAACGGGAGCGAGACTGTCACCAACAACTCCAATGGGGAGCAGGCGCTGGTGGAATGGACCGGCCTGACCGGCGAGCTGCTGGGGGTTTACTTCAACAACTTCTATAAGGAGTACGATGGTTCGGCCGTAGCCGCATCGCTGATGACCAATACCTCGGCTTTCGGCCGCGTGACCGACGGTAAATGGCTCTTCGGCGCCGACGCCTCCGAGACGGACGAAGCGGAATACGCGAGCTACAACCAGTGGAATGGCGGATCGTACACCGCTTACGACCTGGACGAGTTCAACACCCCGGCCATCCCGGCTGACAAGAAGAGCTTCGCGTTCAACTTCTTCCCGGGGCAGACTCCGTACGTCCACTTCAACCTGGGCAACGTGACGGCCACGGACATCACCAGCGACAACGAGAATGCCTACAACCCGCGGCTGCTGCCGCTGTCGAAGTACGTCAACGTGGTCAACTTCACGAACGCTTCGGGCGACGTGACCTTCGAAGCCGGCAAGATCTACAACGTCAGCATCGAGGTTAAGCCGCAGTTCATGCACACCGACCTGAACACGGTCGTTTACAACATTTCGCTGACCGTTACGATCGCCGACTGGACCGAAGAGGATATCGATCCCGGTTTCCAGCAGCAATAGGGCTTAGGTCCTGACACGGCGGGGAGGGCAGACCTCCCCGCTTTTCCACATGACACAGCTAATTAACTGAGTGAAATGAAAGGATACAAATATATAACTATCCTGTTTTTGGCTTTTACACTCGTAGGGTGTATCCGGGATGACGGTTCCGGGCTGGACTGCGACCGAACGCGCATATCGTTCTCGTATTACGGCGATGCTCCGGGCAGCGCCTGCCGGTTCCTCGACAAAACGGATAACGTGACCCTGTTCGTCTACGACAGCGACGGCAAACTGGTCCTCACGGAAACGAAAGACCTGGCCGCCCTGCAAAGCTACAAAGGGATCGACCTGAACCTGCCCGACGGGAACTACACCCTGGTGGCATGGACCAACCTCACCTCGAAAACGCAGGTCAACAACGCCGAGCAGTTGTCGGAAGCGGTTCTGGGTTGCGCGGACTATTACGCCGGCAGCTCCCTGATCCAGCACGAAAACGATTCGGTCTATTACGCCACAAAAAACATAACGGTTGTGCAGAGTACGTTCCGCAACGAGGAGATGCAGTTCTCCCAGGCGCACGTTCCCCTGCGCATCCATGTCACGGGCGTTGCGGCGCCGATGACCCGGGCCGGCGCGCCGGTGGACGTGGACATCGTCAACCTCCATCCCCAGATGGGTTTCGACGGCGCGAGCACCCGCACCTTAACGACAACTTTCCGTGCCCCGCTGGCCTACGACGCGCAGACGGGGGATTACATAGCCAATGTGTATGCCTATCGGTTTTCAGACGATAACGATATACAACTCAATTTATCGGGCAGCGGCGGAGGCGAGCTTTTTAAAACCCTCGCCCTGACGGATTTTATGAACGAACACTCCATTTCCGTGGAGGATAAGGATGAAGCGGAAATAGCCATACGCTTCCGATTCAACAACACTTCGGTGGATGTCTCCCCTTGGGAAGAAGAGGATGTCGACCCGACTCAAAAATAGGAACTCATGCAAAAGCCTAAGATATTCAGCATAATACTGT